>CAJYKB010000088.1 GCA_913774925.1 uncultured Sphingomonas sp.
CTGGGGAAGAACGGCCGCAGCCGTTCCATCTGCTCATCAGTCAGCCAAAACAGGTCACTCATTCCGGTCTCCTTGCGGAGCCTGAATCAGATCGTGACGCTCACATCAATGGGTCCTGACCCTAGCGAGAGAAACGCAAGGGCGCCGAACCTACCCCTTCGCCCGTGCGATATAGCGGTCGATGTTGGCACCCAGCACGTCGAGCGGCACGTTGCCGCCGCCCACCACCGCCTGGTCGAAGTCGCGCAGGTCGTAGCGCGTGCCCAGCGCCGCCTTCGCGCGGTCGCGCAAGCTGACGATCTCGACGCGGCCGAGCATGTAGCCGCACGCCTGCCCCGGCCAGGAGCAATAGCGGTCGACCTCGCTATAGGCGTTGCTCTGCGGCAGGCCGGTGGCGGCGATGAAGGTCTCGCGCGCCTGCTGCCGGGTCCAGCCCATCGCGTGGAGGCCGGTGTCGACCACCAGCCGCACCGCGCGCCACGACAGCCCCATCAGATAGCCGAGCCGCCCGGCGGGGTCGTCGACGTACATGCCCAGTTCGTCCGCCAGCTGCTCGGCATAGAGCGCCCACCCTTCCGAATAGGCGTTGAAGGCGAGGATCGATCGGAGCAGCGGCAGCTTTTGCGCATATTCGCCCTGCCAGACATGGCCGGGAATCCCCTCGTGATAGACGAGGTCGGGGATGGTGACGCGGTTGTGGATCGCGGGGTCGCCCAGGTTGACCCACACCTTGCCGGGGATCGACCCGTCGAGCGAGCCGGGACCGCCATAGGCCGCGGGAGCGCCGGCCTCCTGCGCCGCGGGCATGCGGCGGATCTCCAGCTTGCCGGGCACGAGCGTGCGGAAGGCGCGCGGCAGCTGCGGGCGGATCGCGTCGATGCGCGCCTGCATATAGGCGACGATCTGCCGCCGCCCCCCGTCGTTCGCGGGAAAGGCGATGTCGGGGCGCTTCTGGAGCGCGATCGCGCGCTCCGCGACCGTCCCCTGCGTCAGCCCGAAGCCGCGCAGGATCACGTCCATCTGCGCCGCCAGCTCGATCAGCAGCGTGCGGCCGAGTTCGTGCATATCCGCGGGCGTGCGCCGCGTCGTGGTGCTGGCGCGCAGCCCCCAGGCGTACCATTCGGGGCCGTGCGGGCGGGTTCCCATGCCCGGTGCATCGGTGGCGACGGCACGCTCGGCGCGCAGTTCGGCCAGCTGACGCTCGAGCGCGGGGACGATCGCGCCCGAGGCGATGCGGGTCGCGCGCGCGGTCCAGTCGCCCGGGATGGCGGCGGCCTTGCGCGCGAGCGGGCCGACGAGCGGACCGTCCGGCTTCGCCGCCTCCGCGATGGTGCGCGTCACTCCGGTGATCGTGGTGTCGAGCAGGAACGACGGCGGCACCAGCCCCTGTTCCCGCGCGGCGCGGATGCGGGTCGTCTCGCCGTCCAGCTGCTGCGCCATCGCCGCCATCCGCGCCAGATACGCCTCCGCATCGGCGCGGGTGCGGACCGGCTGGTCGCCGTCGAGCTGCTGCGGCACGTCGAGCCACGCGCCGACATTCTGGATCACGACGTAGGGCGTGTTGCGCCACTGGCCGATCGTGGCGTCTCCGTACGAAAGAGCCACGCCGTCGAGCGCGGTGCGGAACGCGCTCTCGGCGACCGCGAGGCTGGTGCGGGTGGCGTCGTCGATACCGGTGCGTGGTACGCGGGCCAGTTGCGCCAGCGCGTCGGTCAGGAAGCGGCGGCGCTTCTCGACACCGGCGGGGGTGCGGTCCTCCGCCGCGCCGCGAAGCGCCGCGTGCGCGCCGGTATCGACGCCGAGCCGGGTCGCCTGCGTCGGGTCGAGTTCGAGCAGCTGCCAGGCGAAGCGGTCGAGCAGCGCCTCCGCAGGGGTAGCGGACGCTGCGGCGGCGCGTACGGGCGCGGCGGCGAAGGTGGCCCCGGCGGCGAGCGTGGCGAGGGTGGCACGGCGGGTGAGCGTGGTAGGATCGATCATCCGCGCCACGCTACACCGCTGGTCTAACGGGTCAAATCAGCCGCGACGGAAGGCGGGATCGCCGCCGCGCGCGATCGCGGCCCGATAGGCGGGGCGTGCCTTCAGCCGGGCGAGCCAGTCCTGGATCGCGGGCGTCGCATCGCCCGGCGCGGCGGCGTCGAGCAGCTCGGCGACGAAGGCGAGGTTGACGTCCGCCCCGGTCGGCTCCACGCCGATCAGGTAATCGCTCTGCGCCAGCGTGGCGGCGATATAGTCACGGTGGCGCACCAGCTCGTCGTTGATGCGCGCACGCAGCGGCGGCGTCTCGCCACCGCGGGTGGTGACGTACAGGTTGAGCATCACCGGCAGCATCGCGGACCCCTCCGCATAATGCAGCCACATCTGGTAGCGGTCATAGTCCGCGGTCGCGGGATCGGGCGCCAAGCGGCCGTTGCCGTGGCGGCGGATCAGGTAATCGATGATCGCGCCGGATTCGATCAGCGTGACGTCGCTGTCCTCGATCACCGGCGACTTGCCGAGCGCGTTGACGCGCTCGAGTTCGGGCGGCGCGAGCCGGGTCTTGGGATCGCGGCTATACTCGATCAGCTCGTAGGGGAGACCCAGCTCCTCCAGCAGCCACAACACGCGGAACGAGCGCGACTGTTCCAGATGGTGCACGCGGATCATGGGTGGCCTCTCCTTGTTTTGGTGTCGTGCGCCCTCCGTCACCCCGGGCTTGTCCCGGGCTCCACTGTGCCGCGTACCTCGCGAATAAGGGGTGTCCGGCACAGTGAATGCCGGAACATGTCCGGCATGACGGTCAAAGGGGGGCGGTTCGCCCCCCTTCCCCGTTATGCGGTGCGAGTGCCGTTCAGCGGGAAGCTGCCGAACGCGCCGGCGCCGACGTTGCCGGTGATCGTGTCGCCGTCGACGGTCGCGGTGATGTCGAGCGTCATCGGCATCGGCGAGGTCATCTGCTGCTTCCACGACAGCGTATTGCCGTCGACCTTGCCCGATACGTCGCTGGTGCCCATCGCGCCCGACGCCTGGCCGGTGAAGGTATCGCCGTCCTGGGTCACCGTCAGCTTCAGGTTCTGGTCGCCCAGCGGCGACTTCACGGTGCAATTGTAGCTTCCGTCCACTCCGGCCATGCTGCTCTCCATTTACTTTGCGCCCGCGGGCGTGCCGGCCACCTGGGCGGCGGGAATGACCTCGACCGGGAGGCCGAGCGAGTCAAGCTGCGGCTTCACCTTCGCCGCCTCGCCCACGACCACCCACGCCATCTTCGCGGGATCGATCGCGCGGTCGAGCGCAGCCTGCGCCTGGTCGCGGGTCAGCGCGCGGTAACGCGTGGTGATCGTGGCATAATAATCGTCGGGGCGGCGATAGAGGTCGTTGGCCTGCATCGCGGCGAGGACGTCGCCCGCGGTCTCGAAATTGCCCGACAGCGAGCGCGTGCCCGCATTGACGGCGCGGTCGAATTCCGGCTGCGTCATCGGCTTCGTCGTCAGGTAGTCGGCGATGCCGCCGCGCAGCGCCGCCAGGCTCGGCCCGGTCTGGTCGGCCTGTACCGGCGCGGACACGACATAGGGCGCGGCGAACGCATTGCGGCTGAAATTGCCGCCGACGCCATAGGACCAATGCTTCTGCTCGCGCAGGTCCATGTTGAGCCGCCCGAGGAAGCTGGCGCCCAGCGCGTCGTTCGCGACCTGTACCGGGAGCAGGTCGTCGGTGCCCTTCAGCCCGGTCTGCATGCCGCCCTGGATCAGCGACTGCGGGCTGTCGGGCCGGTCGATCAGCACGATCCGCGGCGAGGCGGAGGTCACGCTCGCGGGGAAGGACTTGGTGCCCGCCGGGCCGGTCGCGCGCCAGTCGCCCAGCTGTCGGTCGAGCACCGCGCGCACCTCCGCCAGCGGACGGTCGGAGACGACGAAGACCTTCGCCTTGTCGGGACGCAGCCACGCCTGCTGGAACGCGATCAGGTCGGCGCGGGTCAGCGCCGCCACCGCCTTCGGATCGCCCGACCCCTGCGCCTTGGCATAGGGCGTGCCGGGCGACATGAGCCGCGGCAGCACGCGCGCGGCGAGCCCGTTGGGGTTGGTCAGCTCCTGCGCGATCTGCGTCAGCTGCTGCGTCTTGACCCGCGACAGCTCGCCTTCCGGGAAGGCGGGGTTGCGCGCGATGTCGGCCCACAGCGCCGCGCCCGCCGCCAGGTTCGCACTGGGGACACGCAGCGACAGCGTGGTGCGGTCCTGGCTGTTGCCGGTGTCGATCTCCGCACCCAGCCGCTCCTTCGCCTCGGCCAGCGCGATCGACGACATGGTCGCGGTGCCCTCGTCCAGCATCGCCAGCGTCAGCTGCTCGGTGCCCAGCCTGCCCTCGACATCGGCGGCGATGCCGGCGTCGAAGCTCAGCACCGCCTGCGTCACCGGCACGGTGGTGCGCTGCGCATAGACCAGCTCGATCCCGTTCGACAGCTGCGTGCGCTGGACCGCGGGAAAGCTCAGGTCCGCGACCTGATCGACCGCGGGGATGGGGCCGCGATTGCCCTTGACCGCGGATGCCTCCGCGGCGGGCACGTCCTTCTGCGGGGGCACCTGCGCTTCGGCATAGGCGTCGCGCGCGCCGGGGACGATCGACAGCTGATAGGCGGGGCGGGTCAGCCACTTCGCCGCGGCGGCCTTCACGCTCGCGGGGGTCTGCGCGGCGAGCGCGGCCAGTTCCTTCTTATAGTGGGCGGGATCGTTCGAGTAGAGCGCCCCCTCCGCCAGCGCGACCGCCTTACCGCCGAAGCCGCCGACCGATTCCAGCCCGCCAATACGGTCGGCGACGGTGCTGGTAACGTAGCGCTTCACCTCGTCCGCGGTGGGGCCGGTGCGGATGAAGTCGGCGACCATCGCGTCGAGCCGCTTGGACACCGCCGCCGGATCGACGCCGGGGCGGACGATCGCCAGGATCTGGAACATGCCGACCTGCGCCATCGACTGGTTGGAGGCGGACGCCTGCACCGCCAGCTTCTCGCCCTTCACCAGCACATTGTCGAAGCGCGAGCTGGCGAGCCCGCCCAGCACGCCCGCCGCGACGTCCAGCGCGGCGGCGTCTCGATCGTTGATGCCGGGGACCGCCCATTCCTTGATGAGCATGGTCGCGGCGACGCGGTCCTTCATCACCTCGCTCGCCGGGCCGGGCAGCGTGGCGGGGATCGGCGCGGGCGGCGCGACGCTTTTCGGGCCCGCCGGAATGGCGCCGAAATACTTCTCCACCTTCGCGCGCGCGGTGGCCAGGTCGACGTCGCCCGCCAGCACCAGCACCGCGTTGTTGGGGCCGTAATGGTCGCGGAACCACGCCTTCACATCCGCCAGACTGGCCGCGTCGAGATCGGCCATCGAGCCGATCGTGGTGTGGCCATAGGGGTGATCGGCGGGGAACAGCCCCTCGACCAGCTTGTAGCGGCGCAGGCCATAGGGCTGGTTATCGCCCTGCCGCTTCTCGTTCTGGACGACGCCGCGCTGGACGTCGAGCGTGCGCTGCGTGATCGCACCGGTCAGATAGCCCATGCGGTCGGATTCGAGGAAGAGCGCGCGATCGAGCGCGGCGGTGGGGACCGTCTCGAAATAATTGGTGCGATCGAAGCTGGTGGTGCCGTTGGAATCGGTCGCGCCGACCTGCTCCAGCGGCTCGAAGAAATCGCCCGGCGCATTCTCGCTGCCGTTGAACATCAGATGCTCGAACAGGTGCGCGAAACCGGTCTTGCCCTTGGGCTCGTGCTTGGATCCGACATCGTACCACACGCTGACCGCGACGATCGGCGCCTTGCGATCGGTGTGGACGATCACGCGCAGGCCGTTCGCCAGCGTGAATTGCTGGAACGGGATGTCGACCGCCTTCACCAGATCGGCGACCGGGGCGGCGGCGGGGAGCGCGGCAGCCTTCGCCTGCGCCGTCGCGGGGGTGGCGGGGGCGAGAGCGGTCAGCACGGCCAGCGCGGTGCCGGTCGCCAGAAACGGACGATACGCCAAGCAGGATACTCCGAAGACATGGTCGTCGCGACCATAGCGCGGGTCACCCTGCCCGCAAGCTGAACGAGAACGCAATTGACTGCCAACGCAACCGTTGCCAATGCAATTGTTGTGACCTTTTACGATTCGTCTAATTTCTTTCCCGACACGTCGGCGGGTTATCTGATCCGCGTCTGCAACCAGCTGGGCGTGGCGCAGCTGGATCAGGCGTTCGCGCCCGAGGGCGTGACGGCGGTGCAATGGTCCGCGCTGATCGGCATCCATGTCGGGCGCGCGCCGACCTGCGCCGCGTTGGCGCGCGACATGGCGCACGACAAGGGCGCGATGACGCGGATGATCGACGCGCTGGAGGCGAAGGGCTGGGTCGTGCGTACGCGTGACGAGGCCGACCGCCGCGTCGTGAACCTGGCGCTGACCGACGCGGGCGAGGCGCTGGTGATGCGCTGCCGGCTGATCGCGATCGATTGCTGGAACGCGCTGCTCTCCGACTGGTCGCACGACGAGATCCACACCTTCATCGCGCAGCTGCAACGGCTGCGCCGCACGCTGGAGTCCGCACCGCCATGCGCCGCCTGATCCTGCTGACCGCCCTGCTGACGGGCGCGTGCGCCATCCCCGCCTCCCCGCCCGCGACCGTGTCGCGCACCGCCGCCGATCTGGCGCTGGCGGGACCGTCGGTCACGCTGGCGCCCGACTGGTGGAGTGCGATCGGCGATCCGCAGCTCGACCGGCTGGTGGCGGATGCGCTGGCGGGCAACCCGTCGCTCGATGTCGCCGCGGCGCGCGTTCGGCAGGCGCAGGCGGCGCTGGCGCGGCAGGATGCGGATCTGAACCCCGACGTGTCGCTGGACGCGCAGGTGCAGGCGGCGCGACTGTCGGGCAATTACACCATCCCGCCGCCCTTCGGTGGGACCGTCCGGGTGCTGGGCACCGCGCAGGCGGGGCTGGCGTGGAACCTCGACCTGTTCGGACGGCAGAAGGCCGCGATCGCGGGTGCCGCGGCGCAGGCACGCGCGGCCGAGTATGACGCCGCGGCGGCGCGGCTGATGCTCGCCGGCGCGGTGGTGCAGAGCTATGCCGAGGTGGCGCGTGCCGAACGCCGGGCGCAGATCGCGACGCGCACCATTGGCACCCGCGAACAGTCGCTGGGGCTGGTGCAGGTGCGCGAGCGCAACCGGCTCGCCAGCCAGATCGACGTGCAGGCGGCGAGCACGCTGTTGGCGCAGGCGAAGGGCGCGCTGATCCAGGCGCAGGCGGCGCGAGCGGTGGCGGTCAACGCGCTCGCCGCGCTGGCGGGGCGCGGCAGCGACTATGCCGCCGCGATCCAGCCGACGCGGCTGCCGGTCGATGCCGCGCTGCCGGTACCCGCGGTGCTGCCCGCCGACCTGCTCGCCCGCCGCGCGGACGTGGCCGCGGCACAGGCCCGGGTCGAGGCGGCGGCGGCGGGGCGGCAGGTCGCGCGGCGCGCTTTCTATCCCAACATCAACCTGTCGACGCTGATCGGATTGCAAGCGGTCGGCATCGGCAACTTCCTCGATCTCGACTCCGGCACCGCTGGCGGGGGTGCTGCGATCCACCTGCCGCTGTTCGATGCCGGGCGGCGCAAGGCGGACTTGGCCGGCGCCACCGCCGCGCTCGACGTCGCCACCGCCAGCTATAACGAGGCGGTGGTGGGCGCGGCGCGCGAGGCGGCGGACGGCATCGCCCGCGTCCGCGCCGCCGACGCCGCGCGCGCGCAGCAGGCCGCGGTGGTGCGCGGCTTTTCGGAGACGAACCGGCTGAACGCGGTGCGTGTCGCGTCCGGGCTCAACAGCCGGCTCGACCTCGTCGACAACGACGTCCGGCTGCTCGACGCGGAGCTTGCCGCCGCCAGCCTCTCGATCGACGCGCTGACCGCGCGCGCCCAACTCGCGACCGCACTCGGCGGCGGCTTCGCGCCCATCCAGGAACCCGTACGATGACCGATACCGCCGCCGATACCAAGCCGACCGGCAAGCCCCAGACGCGTAAGCGATTGCTGCTGATCCTGGGGGCCGTCGTGGTGGTGGCGCTGATCGTCTGGGCGATCTTCCACTTCCTGCTCGCCAAGCCGGAGGAGGAAACCGACGACGCCTATGTCGCGGGCGACGTGGTCGCGGTGACCGCGCGCGATCCGGGCACGGTGCTGGCGCTTCATGCCGACAACACGCAGGCGGTGAAGGCCGGGCAGCCGCTGATCGACCTCGATCCGACCACGGCCGACGTGAACCTCGCCTCCGCGGAGGCCGAGCTGGCACGCGTGGTGCGCGCGACGCGCGCGGACTTCACCCGCGTGGGCCAGTCGGATGCCGGGATCGTCCAGGCGCAGGCGGAGCTGGCGCGCGCGCGCGACGATTACGCCCGCCGCCGCGGGGCCGCGGCGCAGGGCGCGGTGTCGGGCGAGGAACTGGACCACGCCGCCGACGCGGTGAAGGTCGCCACCGCCAGTCTGCGGCTGGCGCAGGAACAGCGGCGGCAAGCCCAAAGCGCGGTGCAGGGAACCGACGTCGACACGAACCCGGCGGTTTTGGCGGCCAAGGCGGCGTATCGCCGTGCCGCGATCGTGCGCGGGCACATGCACGTCATCGCGCCGATCACCGGCGTGGTGGCGCAGCGCACGGTGCAGATCGGGCAGCAGATCAACGCGGGCACGCCGCTGATGGCGATCGTCCCGCTCGACCGTTTGTGGGTGGACGCGAACTTCCGCGAGACGCAGCTGAAGGACCTGCGCATCGGTCAGCCCGCGACGGTCGTCGCGGACGTCTATGGCGGCGACGTGGTCTATCATGGGCGTGTCGTCGGGGTGGGCGCGGGGAGCGGCAATGCCTTCGCGCTGCTGCCCCCGCAGAACGCCAGCGGCAACTGGATCAAGATCGTCCAGCGCGTGCCGGTGCGCATCGCGCTGAACCCGCAGGAGCTGCGCGCGAACCCGTTGCGCATCGGGCTGTCGGTGAAGGCGACCGTCGATACCGCGGACCTGAACGGCGGGCGGCTGGCGCAGGTCGCGGCGGCGCCCTACCGCGGCGATGCGACCGTGGGCACCACGCCGGAGGTGGAGGCGCGCATCCGGCAGATCGTGGCGGCGAACCGGTGATGCCTCTCATGTCACCCTCACCCTTCCCACCCGGCTTCGCCGGGCGGGCCCCTTCCCTCTCCCATCGGGAGAGGGAGGGAGGTGCGCAGCACCGGAAGGGTGAGGGCGACTCGGCATGAGCCAGCCCCCCTCCCCCCCGCCCCTCTCCGGCGCGAAGCTCGGCCTCACCGCCTTCGCGCTGGCGCTTGGCACGTTCATGATGGTGCTCGACACCACGATTGCCAATGTGTCGCTGCCGACGATCTCCGGCAATCTGGGCGTCAGCAGCGACAATTCGACGTGGATCATCACCGCCTTCGCGGTCGCCAACGGGATCGCGGTGCCGCTCACCGGCTGGCTGATGCGGCGGTTCGGGGTGGTGCGCGTGTTCTGCACCTCGGTCGCGCTGTTCACCATCGCGTCGTTCCTGTGCGGGATCGCGTGGAACCTGCCGTCGCTGATCGCCTTCCGCGTGTTGCAGGGCGCGGTATCGGGACCGATGATGCCGGGCAGCCAGGCGCTGCTGATCGCGATCTTCCCGCCGGACAAGCGCGGGACGGCGCTGGGTATCTGGTCGATGACGACGCTGGTCGCGCCGATCATGGGGCCGATCCTGGGCGGCTACATCTCCGACAATTACCACTGGTCGTGGATCTTCCTCATCAACGTGCCCTTCGGCATCCTGACCGCGATCGTGTGCTGGACGAACCTGAAGGACCGCGAGACGCCGACGACGAAGCTGCCGATCGACACGATCGGGCTGGCGCTGCTGATCGTGTGGATCGGGTCGCTGCAGATCATGCTGGACCTGGGCAAGAACGCCGACTGGTTCAACGATCCCACGATCGTCATGCTGGCGCTGGTTTCGCTGGTGGGCTTCGTCGCCTGGGTGATCTGGGAGCTGACCGACGCCAACCCGACGGTCGACCTGACGCTGTTCGCGCGGCGCAATTTCGTGATCGGCAACCTCGCCTTCTCGCTCGGCTATGCGGTGTTCTTCGCCAATATCCTGATCCTGCCGCTGTGGCTCCAGACGCAGCTGGGCTATACCGCGACCTGGGCAGGCCTCGTCGCCGCCCCCAGCGGACTGGTGGCGGTGGTGCTGACGCCGTTCGTCGCGCGGCTGTCGGGGAAGATCGACGCGCGCATCCTGGCGACGATCGCGTTCGGCGGCTTCGCGGTCAGCTACTGGATGCGCTCGGGCTATACGACGCAGGCGAGCTTTTGGGACTTCGTCCTGCCGTTGCTGGTGCAGGGCGTGTCGATGAGCACCTTCTTCCTGTCGATGCTGACGATCTCGCTCGACAAGATCCCGCCCGAGCGGCTGCCCTCGGCAACCGGCATCTCCAACTTCTGCCGCATCGTCGCGGGCAGCTTCGCGGCGTCGATCATCACCACCGCCTGGGACCGGCGCGAGGCGCTGCACCAGACGCGGCTCGCCGACGCGGTGGGGCAAGGCGTGCCGTATCAGATGGCGGCGGGCCAGATGCAACGGCTGGGGCTGAGCGCGACCCAGGCGGCGGCGGCGGTGACGCGGCAGATGGTGGGGCAGGCGTATCTGCTGGCGTCGACCGACCTGTTCCGGCTGTCGGCGTGGCTGTCGGGCGGGTTGATCGTGCTGGTATGGATCTGTCGCCGCCCGAGCGCACCGACAGGGCCGGTCGCGGCGGACTAAAAGCCCCTCCCCTGAAGGGAGGGGCTTCAGAAACTAGACGTTCGCGACCACCACCGCGCGCGTATTCAGATATGCCTCCAGCGCCTCCGGCCCGCCTTCGGTGCCGTAGCCGGAATCCTTGATCCCGCCGAACGGCAGTTCCGCGCTGCCCGCCGCGGGGGTGTTGACCCACAGCATCCCCGCCTCGACCCGGCGCGCCAGCAGGTCGGCGTTCTTCAGCGAGGCGGTGAAGGCATAGGCAGCCAGGCCGTAGGACAGCCGGTTGGCCTCCGCGATCGCCTCCTCCAGCGTGTCGAAGCCGCGGATGCCGGCGACCGGGCCGAACGGCTCCTCGTTGAACAGCTTCGCCGACAGCGGCACGTCGGTGAGCACGGTGGGCTGCCAGAAATTGCCCGCCTCGCCGATGCGCTGCCCCCCGGTCAGTACGGTCGCGCCCTGCGCCACCGCATCCTCATGAAATGCCTGCATCGCGTCCAGCCGGCGCGGGTTGGCGAGCGGCCCCATCTGAACGCCCTCGGCCGTACCGTCGCCGACCTTGATCGCGCCCGCCAGCGCCGCAAACGCCTCTGCGAACCGCGCCTTCACGCTATTGTGGACCAGGAAGCGGGTGGGCGAGATGCACACCTGCCCCGCGTTGCGGAACTTCGCGCCGCCGACGCTCTTCACTGCCAGGTCGATGTCGGCATCCTCGCACACGATGACGGGCGCGTGGCCGCCCAGCTCCATCGAGACGCGCTTCATATGTTTGCCGGCCTGCGCCGCGAGCAGCTTCCCCACGGGCGTCGAGCCGGTGAAGGTGATCTTGCGGATGATCGGGCTGGCGATCAGATGTTCCGAAATTTCCGCCGGATCGCCATAGACGAGGCCCAGCACGCCCTCGGGCAGCCCGGCGTCCTGAAACGCGCGGATCAGCTCGGCCGGGCTGGCAGGCGTCTCCTCGGGCGCCTTCACGATCATCGAGCAGCCCGCGGCCAGCCCGGCGCCGATCTTGCGGACCACCTGGTTGATCGGGAAATTCCACGGCGTGAAGGCGGCGGTGGGGCCGACCGGATCCTTCACCACCATCTGCCGCACCGCCGGGTTGCTGCGATGGGGCACGAGCCGGCCGTAGACGCGGAAGCCTTCCTCCGCGAACCATTCGATGATGTCGGCGGCGGCCATCGCCTCGCCCTTCGCCTCGGCGAGCGGCTTGCCCTGTTCGCGGGTCAGCAATTCGGCGATGTCGCCCGCACGTTCGCGCATCAGTGCGGCGGCGCCGCGCATGATCCTGCTGCGGGCGGCGGGGGTCATGTCGCGCCACGTCGCGAAGCCGGCGTCCGCCGCCGCCAGCGCGGCGTCCAGATCGGCGCGCCCCGCGTGCGCGACGCGGCCGATCTCCTCGCCGGTGGCGGGGTTGCGCACGGGGATCGTGCGCCCGTCGGCGGCATCGCGCCAGGCCCCGGCGATGAACAGGCGGGTGTCGGGATAGGTCATGTCATGCTCCGTTGCGGATCAGGGGGACGCATCGCAGTCGGGCGCGTTCCCCCATGCGCCTATTTACCCTTGGCGAGACGTGCCGTGTATGCGTCGAGCGAAAGCGGGCGACCCAGAAAGTCCTGTACCAGCGTGGCCGCGGGCTTCGACGCGCCGGGGGCCAGCACGCGGTCGCGATAGGCGCGCGCCACCGCGGGATTGCGCAATCCCTCGCGCTCGAACCGGGTCCACAGGTCCAGCGCGATCGTCTTCGACCACATGTACGTGTAATAATAGGCCGAATAGCCGGCGAGATGGCCCCATCCGGTCTGCGGATGCACACCCGCGGGCGTGGTCGGAAGCGAATATCGATCGTTGAGCGCGCGATATTGCGCCGTCAGGTCGGTCTGCGGTGGCCCCAGATGATAGCCGAGCGAGGTGTTGGAAAAGCCGAACTGCCGCCGGTCGCCCAGCGCCTCGCCGAAATAACGCGCGCGGTTCATGCGTTCGACGAGATCGCGCGGGATGACGTTGCCCTTCGCATCCTTCGCGAAGCGCGCCAGCGTGTCATAGTCCCAGACGAAATTCTCCAGCATCTGCGACGGGGCTTCGATGAAGTCCCATTCGATGTTGCTCATGTTGGACGAGGCATAATGCACCTTGCCCGACAGCATGACGTGGATCAGGTGGCCGTATTCGTGGAGGAACGTCTCCACGTCGCGATGCTCCATCAGCCCGGTACTGTGGTCGCCCGCAGGGAAGTTCGTCACGAGCGCCGCCATGGGCACGACGCGGCCTGCGACGCCCGCGCGCAGCGGCACGACATTGGCGTGGCTGTACTTGCCGGGGCGCGGGTGCGTGTCGAAGTAGAAGCGGCCGATCACCTTGCCGCCGTCGAGCATCTCATACGCCTCGACCGAGGTATCCCAGGTCGCGGTCTTCCACGGGCGGATCTCCACCCCCATCAGGTCGCGGGTCAACTGGAGCATCCCGTCGCGCACGTCGTCGTATGCGAAATACTGGCGCACCGCCTGCGGATCGACGGAATATTGCTCCTTGCGGATCAGCTGGCCGTAATAGCCGGTCTGCCACTGCGCGATATCGGTGGCGCCGGGCCGATCCTTGCGCAGGCGGTCGAGCAGCCGGGCGAGATCGCGGCGCGCATAGGTGCCGCCCGCCGCCACGCCCTGTTCGATGAACGCCGCCGCCTTCGCGGGCGTGTCCACCATCTTGTTCTCCAGCGCGACGGTGGCGTAGTTCGGCCGCCCGAGCAGCTTCGCCAGCTGGTCGCGGGTGGCGAGCATCTCGCCCAGCACCGCGTCGTTCTGCGGCCAGGCGCGGCTCTGGAAGGCGGTGTAGAGCCGCTGGCGCAGCGCGTCGCTCTTCGCATAGCTCATCACCGGCATCAGGTCCGGGTAATCGGTGGAGATCTCCACCTTCCCGTCCGCGCCCGGCTTGTGCGCGGCGATATAGTCCGCGGGCAGGCCGTCCAGCTCGGCGGGATCGGCCTTCACCGTCAGGCGGCTGTCGGCGATATTGCCCTCGAAGCGGACCTCCAGCTCCGAGATGCGCTTGCTGAGCGCGGCGACCTTCGCGCGCGTCGCCTCGTCGCGCGAGACGCCGGCGCGGTCGAAATCGGCCAGCGTGCGCTTCACGACCTGCTGCGTCTCCGCGTCGGTCCCCGCCAGCGGCACCGCCTTCAGCCGGTCGTAGACGGGACGCGACAGCGACAGCGCGGTCGCCGCCTCGCTGACGCGGGTCTGGCACGCGCGCGCGGCTTCGCGCCGGGGTTCGTCGGGGGCGACTTCCGCGATCAGGCTGGCATCGCCCGCCGCCGCGCCGAGCAGGCCGGCGATGTCGTCGTAGCGGCGGAAGGTGGCGAGCGTCGCCTTGCCGGTCTCCTTCTCCAGCGCGGTACGCTGCGCGGTGACCCGCGACAGATAGCTGTCGCACAGCGCGTTCACCGCTGCCGGATCGGCGGGGGTCAGCGCGGTGGTGTTCAGCATCGCATCGATCGTCGGCACGATCGCGGGCGCAGGCGCCTGGGCCGCGACGAGCGCGAGCAGCGACGGCAGCAGGAGCAGGTGGCGTGTCATCGAAAATCCCCTCTTCGTTGAGGGCACGATGATCGTCACCGCCTGCTTGCACAAGGGGGTGGCCCCCCGCCCTCAGTCCTGCGACGCTCGCGCGGTACGCACCCGCAGCGTCGCCGCGGCCGCACACAGCATCATCGCGCCGGCCAGCACCAGCACATGGCGCGGATCGCCGCCCATCAGCGGGCGGTAGATCAGCGGCATCACCAGCGTCTCGATCATCATCGGCACGACGATGAACATGTTGAAGATGCCCATGTAGATGCCGGTGCGCGCAGGCGGGATCGCACCCGCCAGCATGACGTACGGGTTGCCCATCAGGCTGGCCCAGCCGATGCCGATGCCGATCATCGGCAGCGCCAGCGCCAAGCGGCTGTCGGCCCAGGGCAGCGACAGCATCGCCGCGCCCGACAGCAGCATGGCGACCGCATGGACGTGCTTCGCGCCGAAGCGCCGCGCGATCGGCACCATCGCGAAGGCGGCGAGGAAGGCGACGAAATTGTACAGCGCCCCCGCCTGCCCGGTGACCAGCGTCGCCTGGCGGAAGCCCGCGCTGGTCGCGTCCGCGGTGCCGAACAGCGCACGCGCGATCGCGAAGGCGATATACTGCCAATAGGCGAACATCGCGAACCACTGGAACAGCATCGCGAGCGCGAGCTGGCGCATCGCCAGCGGCATCTCGCGCACCGCGGCGGCAATGTCGGCCAGCGCGCCGCGCGCCGACATCGGGTGCGCCGCGGCGGCGGCCTCCTCCGCCGGGTCGAGCGGCAGTTCGGGGACGCGCACGACCGACCACACGATGGTCGAGATCGACAGGACCGCACCGATCAGGAACGCGATCCGCGTGATCTCGGGTATCCCGTTCGCGTCGATCAGGTCGGCGCTGACGCCGCCCCAGACCAGCAGCGACGGCGCGAGATAGGACAATGTCTGCGCCAGCCCGGTGAAGGCGGACTGCGTCAGGAAGCCGGCCGTCCGCTGCGATTCGTCCAGCCGGTCGCTGACATAGGCGCGATACGGCTCCATCGTGACGTTGTTGGCGGCGTCCAGAATCCACAACAGGCTGGCCGCGACCCACAGCGCCGGGCTGTACGGCATCGCGAGCAGCCCCAGGCTGCACAGCACCGCGCCGATCAGGAAATAGGGGGTACGGCGGCCGAATCGCGTCCGAGTGCGGTCGCTGAGCGCGCCGATCAGCGGCTGGACGAGCAGCCCGGTCACCGGCCCGGCGAGCCACAGCAGCGGCATCGTCGCCTCGTCCGCGCCCAGATAGCTGTAGATCGGGCCCATATTGGCCTGTTGCAGGCCGAACGAGAATTGCAGCCCGAAGAACCCGAGGTTCATTTCCGCGATTCGCATCGCGGACAATCGCGGCTTGCCGATCCTCATCCTCATCCCTTCCGCCCGACCGGGATCATTGTCCCTGCCGCGCCGGATAACAACCATCGCAATCGTTTGCAAGAAACCTCTTGCAAACGATTGCGGCACTGGTATTCCAGCCGGGCAACGGGCGAGAGGCCCGGATAAGGGAGAGGGACGAGATGAAGGCGATCCACATTCTATTGGCGACGACGATGCTGGTCGCCCCGCTGCCCGCGATCGCGCAGGCCGCGACCACCGCCGCCGCACCGCAGGCCGCGCCGAGCGCCGACGACAGCACCGCCGCGGAGGATATCGTCGTGACCGCGGTCGCGCAGGGTACGAACCGCCTCGACAGCTCGGTCACGGTCAGCTCGATCAGCGCCGCCTCGCTCGTCGAGCTGGCGCCGCGCACCTCCGGCGAGCTGCTGCGCAACCTGCCCGGCATCCGCGTCGAGGCATCGGGCGGCGACGGCAACGCCAACATCTCGGTCCGCGGCCTGCCGGTCGCATCGGGCGGGTCGAAGTTCCTCCAGCTGCAGGAGGACGGCCTGCCGATCCTGGAATTCGGCGATATCACCTTTGGCAATGCCGACATCTTCCTGCGCGCCGACTTCAACGTGCGCACCATCGAATCGGTGCGCGGCGGCTCGGCCTCGACCTTCGCCTCCAACTCGCCGGGCGGCGTCATCAACTTCATCAGCAAGACCGGCGAGCAGGAAGGCGGCGCGTTCCAGATCTCGAGCGGGATCGACTATCGCGAGTTCCGCACCGACGTCGACTACGGCGGCAAGCTGTCGGACAGCGTGACCTATCACCTGGGCGGGTTCGCGCGCGTCGGCGACGGCCAGCGCTCGGTCGGCTACCACGCGGTGCGCGGCGGGCAGATCAAGGCCAATATCACGAAGTCGTTCGACAACGGCGGCTATGTCCGCCTGTACGGCAAATATCTGAACGATCGCGCGATCGGCTATCTGCCGAACCCGGTGCAGGTGACCGGCAGCAACGCGAACCCGACGTACAACAACCTGCCCGGCTTCTCGATCAACAACGACACGCTGCACAGCCGCGACATCCGCAGCGCGCTGACGCTGGACGGCAACAACCAGCCGGTGCGCCGGTCCATCGCCGACGGCCAGCACCCGGTCGTCGCCGCGATCGGGCTGGAGACGAAGATCCCCGTCGCCGACGGCTGGAACATCGTCGAGCGGTTCCGCTACGCCGACATCTCGGGCGGCTTCACCTCGCCCTTCCCGGCCAGCGCGGGCAGCGCGCAGTCGGTCGCCGAATCGCTGGGCGGCGCGGGCGCGCAGCTGTTCTACGCCTCGGGCCCGCAGTCGGGGCAGCGCATCACCAATCCGTCCGCGCTGGGCGGCAACGGGCTGCTCGCCAACGTCGTGCTGTTCGACGTCGACCTGAAGAGCCTGAACAACGTCACCAACGACATCCGCCTCAACGGCTCGGTGCCGATGGGCGAGGGCACGCTGTCGATCACCGGCGGCTTCTATGCTTCGCGTCAGGACATCCAGACCGACTGGCTGTGGACCTCGTTCGTGCAGACCGTGCAGGGGGGCGGCAATTCGCAGCTGGTCGACATCCGCACCGCCGCCGGCGTGCCGGTGACGCAGAACGGCGTGCCGGGCTATTCGGCGAGCTTCTTCGGCAATTGCTGTCGCCGCAGCTACGACCTGAACTACACCACGATGGCGCCGTTCGCGCAGCTGGGTCTGGACCTGGGCCGCGTGAACCTCGACGGCTCGCTGCGCTACGACTTCGGGCGCGCGCGCGGCAGCGTGGCGGGTTCGGACCTGGGCGCGGCGTTCGGTAGCGGCATCGTGACCCGCGACATCAACGGCGACGGCGTCATCACCGCGCCGGAGCGTCAGGTGGCGGTCATCCCGTCGCAGCGTTCGCCGCTGAACTACAACTATAATTACCTGTCCTACTCGGCGGGCATCAACTTCCGCCTGACCGACGCCACCGCGCTGTTCGCACGCTACAGCCGCGGCGGGCGCGCCAATGCCGACCGCCTGACCTTCGGCCCGTCGATCAACCCGAACACGGGCAAGCTGACCGACGAGAGCGCGGCGGTCGACTTCGTCCGCCAGCTGGAGGGCGGCGTGAAGTATCGCGCGGGCGGTCTGTCGCTGTATGCCACCGGCTTCTGGGCGCGCACCGAGGAGCAGAATTTCGAAGCGACGACGCAGCGCTTCTTCGACCGCAATTACGAGGCGAAGGGCGTCGAGCTGGAGGGTCGCGTGGCGCGCGGACCGTTCAGCCTGTCGGCCGGCGGCACCTACACCGATGCGAAGATCGTGCGCGACGTGCTGAACCCCGCGGTGGTCGGCAACCGTCCGCGCCGCCAGGCGGAGTTCATCTATCAGGTGACGCCGCAGGTGGACCTCGACGCGGTCAGCTTCGGCGCGAACGTCATCGGCACCACGTCGAGCTATGCGCAGGACAACAACCAGCTGAAGATGCCGGCCTATACCCAGGTCAACGGCTTCATCTCGATCCGTCCGGCGCAGAACATCACCGTCACGATCAACGGCAACAACCTGTTCGACGTGAAGGGCATCACCGAGGTGGAAGAAGGGGCGATCCCGACCGGCGGCATCGTGCGCGCGCGCTCGATCACCGGGCGCACGATCTCGGCGGCGCTGCGTGTCGGCTTCTGAGGCCATGACGGTGTCGGACGCGATCGACACCTTCCGTTGGACCCCCGCCCATGTCGCCGCCATCGGCGATAGCGCGGGGGCCGCGGCCCCACTGATCGCGGCGGTGCCGGCGCCGGTGCTGCCGGGGATCGACATCTGGGATCATTGGCCGATCGTCGATCGCGCCGGGCGGACGGTCGCATTCCCCGGCGGCCCGCTGGTGATCGCGCTGACCGCGCCGGTGCTGCCCGATCCCGACGATCGCCACGCGATCGCGCGGTTGCGGCTGATGCAGGCGGGCACGGACGGCTGGCGCGATTTCGGGCACCTGCTGCCCGACGCGCTCAATCCCGGCAGCCGCGAATGGGCGGGCAATACGGTGCTGGAGGCGGACGGGCGGACGCTGTCCTTCTATTACACCTCCGCCGGGGTACGCGGGGAGGCGACGCCCAGCTTCCTCCAGCGGCTGTTGCTGACGAAGGGCACGCTGTCGTTCGTGGACGGCGTGGCGCGCACGCAGGGCTGGACCGTCCCGGAGGAGGTCGTCACCCCCGACGACGTGCTGTACCAGCGCGACATGGAGGGCGGCGGCGCGGTCGGCGCGATCAAGGCGTTCCGCGACCCCTTCCCCATCCTCGACGCTGCGACCGGCGTCGAGCATGTGCTGTTCACCGCGTCGCGCGCAAGCTCCGACAGCGCGTGGAACGGCCAGATCGGGATCGCGCGGCGCGAGGCGGACGGCTGGACGCTGCTGCCTCCGCTGGTCGATGCCGATGGCGTCAACAACGAGCTGGAGCGACCGCACGTCGTGCGCCACGACGGACGCTTCTACCTCTTCTGGTCGACCCAAGCGAAGGTGTTCGCGGACGGCGGCCCGCGCGGGCCGACCGGATTGTACGGCGTGGTCGCGGACGACCTCTACGGGCCGTGGCGGGCGCTCAACGGCTCCGGACTGGTGCTCGCCAACCCGGCAGCGGCGCCGTTCCAGGCGTATAGCTGGCTGGTGCTGGACGATCTGAGCGTGTGGAGCTTCGCCGATCTGGTCGGCGTGACGACGCCGCCGGGCGACGTCGCGGCAACGCGCGCTGCCTTCGCGGGGACGCCGGCACCGGTGGTGCGGCTGACGATCGAGGGCGACCGGACGGCGGTGGTGGGATAGGCGACGACGCCTGCCCACACCGTCATTCCCGCGCAGGCGGGAATCCAGATACGCAAGCGTCTCGGCCTGATGCGCGGCGTCGGCGTATCTGGATCCCCGCCTCCGCGGGGATGACGATCGGAAACCTAGGCGGCGTAGCTGGGCCGCGCCTGCATCCGGGCGTGCCAGGCGGCGACCGCCTTCGCCTCCTTGATCGGCTGCATCCCGATCAGTTCGGCGAAATCGATGATCGTCACCGCGGCGATATCGACCACGGTCAGCGTCTCCCCGGTCAGCCAGGTGCGCCCGTCCGCCAGTTCACCGTCGAGCCACGCGATCGCGCGGTCCAGCACCGCCAGGTTGGAGCGGCCGAAGTCCTGATGCTGCTCGATCAGCGCCGCGGTCGCAGGGTGCGCGTGACGCCAGTACATCTTCACCGGCTCGCCGATCTGGATCTCGAAGCGGCGGACCCACATGTCGACCTGCGCCATTTCCAGCGGGGTGCGCCCGAACATCGGCGGCTCCGGGTGGATGCCGTCCAGGTAGCGGCAGATCGCCAGCGTCTCCGAGATGGTGGTGCCGTCGTCCAGTTCCAGCACCGGCACCTGACCGAGCGAGTTGCGCACGACATGCTCCGGCGCCTTGTGATCGCGCTGGCGCAGATCCAGCATCACCTCGTCCAGCGTGATGCCCTTTTCGGCGGCGAACATGCGCACGCGGCGCGGGTTGGGTGCGGGCATCGGGGCGGAGTAGAGTTTCATGACGGGCGGCTCCTAGAAGCGGAAGTCGAGGGTGGCACCGACCGTACGCACCGCATCGGGGCTGAGATATTGCAGATAGCCGCCGGGGTTGAGCGTCGTGGTCGGGCTGGGGTTCTTCTGCGCGGCCCAGAACTGGTTGAGCAGATTGATCGCGAACACGCCGACGCGCCAGCTGTTGTCGTCCGGCCCGATGCCGACATTGGCACCCAGCAGCCCGAACGCCTTCTGGATCGTCCCCGGATCGCCGTTGGCGGCATAATTGACGTCCGACTGCCCACTGAAATTGACCTGCGCGGAGGCCCGCCAGCCGTCGCCGACGCGCTTCTGATAATCGGCGACCAGATTGTAGCTGAACCGCGGTGCGGCGGCGAGGCGCAGGCCGGCGGCGTTGAAGAAGCCGTCGACCGAATTGGGGTTGGACGGCGGCGCGACGCAGGGGCCGCCCTGCGCGACCTTGGGCTGGCCGAAATAGCATTGCACGCCCGCGAAATTGCCGTACTTAGCATCGACATAGGCGCCGCCGCCGCTCAGCGTCAGCTCCGGCGTGGGACGCGCGACAACGCTGAACTCGACGCCCTTGCTGTTGAGCGAGCCGGCGTTGGTGATGCGGTTGGCGTAGCTGGCGCTCGACAGGTCGGCGACCTGCGCCTGGAAATCACGCACGTCGGTCTTGAACAGCGTGGCGTTGAGCGTCAGCCGGCGGTCGAGCAGCGAGGCGCGGAGGCCGATCTCGTAATTGGTCGGGATCTCCGGCGCCACGCTCTGATCCTGCGACGCGTCCGACACGGTCAGCCCGCTGAACCCCGGCCCCTTGTACCCGCGCGAGACGGTCGCATAGAGCATGATGTCGGGCACGACCGTATATTGCGCGCCGAGCCGGAACGAGAAATTGGTGTTGGAGATCGACTGGCGCAGCGACAGCGTGACGCCGCCGGGGATCGGCACCGCGCCCGGGATGGTGCCGCGGCTGTAGTTGAGATCCAGCTTGTCGTGCGTCAGCCGCCCGCCGAGGATCAGGTTCAACTGCGGCGAGAGATGCACGTTCGCCTGCGCATAGCCCGCGGTGCTGCGCGAATGGACGCGGTTGGTCAGATTGCCGTCGAAGATCGTCCCCACGGGCCGGGTCGGCACGACGCGGATCACGTTGCCGTTGGAGGCCGGCACGATCCACTCCAGCCGCCCGCGCTGGTCGATATAGCCGGTCGCGCGCTGATCGAAGAAGAACAGCCCCGCGACATAGTCGACCACACCGCCGGTCGGCGAGGTCAGCCGCAGCTCCTGGCTCAGCTGGCGCAGCGCGTTCGTGCCGCCGTTGCGGTCGACATAGTTCACGGTGGTGTTGTCGCCATCGTAGAACCCCTCGCGATACGACTGGCGGTAGGCGCCGAGCGACGTGAGCGAATAGTCGCCGAGCTCGAAATTGGCCTCGATCGAGGCGCCGCCGCGGTGCGAATAGCCGAACGACGGCCCGCCGATCGCGACCAGCCGGTTCCGGTCGTTGGCGACGATGCCATATTGCGCCAGCGTCACCGCGGGCGCGTAGCCGGGCGCGTTCTTCGCCCAGACCATCGAGCAGCAGAAGCGCCCGACCTCCGAATAATCGCCCGAGAAGAACAGGCTGGCGGTGTCGCTCGGCCGCCACATCGCCTTCAGCGCGCCGCCGTAGTTGAGTTGTCCGTCGACCTTGCGCGGCTGGAACGGGCTGACGTTGGTCACCACGCCGTCGCGTTCCTTCGCGAAGCCGACGACGCGGATCGCGAGGTCGTCGGTGACCGGCACATTGGCGATCAGGTTGACGACATGGTGGCCGTTGCTGCCGAATTCGGTGCGCCCGATCAGCTCGGTCACGCCGATCTTCGGGCGGACGGTGGTGAAGGAGACGAGGCCGGCGGACGCGTTCTTGCCGAACAGCATCCCCTGCGGTCCGCGCAGGATCTCGACGCGTTCGATATCGACCAGCGTCGAGATGGTGGACGGATCGCCCAGCACGACGCCGTCGACCACGGTGGAGATGCTCTGTTCGATCCCGGCGGAGAAGCTGCTGGTGCCGATGCCGCGGATCAGGAAGCCGGAATTCCCCGCGCTAGTGCTCTGCTTGTAGCGGATGCTGGGGTCGATCAGCGTCAGCTGCTGCGGGCTGGTGATGTTGAGCCGCTGGAGCGCGTCGCCGCGCACCGCGGTGACCGCGATCGGCACGCGCTGGACATTCTCGGCGCGGCGTTGCGCGGTGACCACGATCTCGTCGTCGTTGCTGGTCGCGACCGCCGCGACGCCGTCCTGCGCGCCGTCGACGGCCTGAGCGCGATCCTCCGGTCCGACGCCGGTTGCGGGCGCCGCGTCCTGCGCCCCCTGCGCCACCTGCGCCACCTGCGCCATCGCCGCCGTGGAAAACGCGATCGCGCCGATGCCGGCGAGCAGCCGCGCCATGCCCAATGTCTGCATTTGATCCTCCCCACGCCTCTTATTGGTGCGTTGGTTATCAAATAGATTCTAACTGGAACCCTCGTCAACATCGAAAAACGTTGGTCGCGCGGGTCGGCGTGCTATGACGACGGGGTGACGGATGCCCCGCCCCCCTGCCCCGACGCGGACGACGACGCCCGCACCCTGTCGCGGCAGGCGGTGTACGATCTGGTCTGGTCGCAGCCGATGTCGAGCGCGGCGGGGGAACTGGGGCTGACGGGAAACGGCCTCGCCAAGATCTGCGACCGGCTGCTGATCCCCTATCCGACGCGCGGGTATTGGGCGAAGGTCTATGCGGGGCGCGACGAACCGCAGGCGCCGCTTCCCCCCGCGCCGCCCGGCACCGCGACCGAGGTGTCGTTCGCCCCGGCCCGCGCGCGCTCGCGACGCCCCCGCCACCGCCTGTCACGCAGCGAGCGCGAGGAGCAGATCCTGAGCGTAGCGGAACGGATCATGCGCGCCGAAGGCGTCCACGCGATGACGCTGAAGCGCGTCGCGCGCGACGTCGGCATCAGCGAGGCGCAGGTCTATAACTACTATCGCTGCGGCGCGGAGGTGATGGTCGCCATCGCCCGCACCGAGCTGACCGAAATGAACAAGGCGCGGCTGGCCGCCAGTCGCCACTGCACCGACCCGCGGCTGCGCTACACGCTGACCACGATCGCCTATCTGCGCCAGGTGGCGACGCGCGGCGACCTGCTGCCCCGGCTGCTGGCCGTGCCGGAAGTGCGGCTGGCGCTTCGCGACGAGCATGAGGAGCGCCGCCACGCCAATCGCAATACGTTGGGCGAGGTGTTCGATACCGCCTACGGCGTGCCGCCCCCGGTCAGCACGCTGGTGGCCGCGATGCTGACCGCGATGTCGCTGCGCGGCGGGCGGCTGCTGGCGCGGGGGAAGATCGACCTTGCTACCGCGGAGCGGCTGGTGGTGCCGCTGATCGGCGCGGGCAACGACTATATGATCGGCCGCCACGGCCGGCGCGCGGCGTCAGAGCAGCTCGGCACCTAGCATCGCATCGTCGTCGCGCGCGCCCGACAGCGCCGCCAGCCCGCCCGCGACCGCATCGCCGCACAAGGCGCGGGCCAGCGCGCGATTGGCCTCGCCGCGGAACACCTTGCGCCCCGCTTCCTCGGGATAGGTCATCAGCAGGTGAAGGACCACGTTCGCCTCGCGCGGGGACAATCGCAGCGTGCCGACGATCCGGCGCGTGAATGCGCGCAGCCGGAACGCGGCGCGGACGGCGATGGCCTGCCCCGCGCCCTGCACCACCACCGGATCGGTCAGCAGCAGATGGAGCAGCGGTCCGCGAGTCGCCACCACGTCGAAATAGATCGCGGCGCAGGCGCGCGCCGCCCCGCCCGCGTCGGGATGCGCCAGTGCCGCGGCCAGCGCAGGCCAGTCGATCGTCTCCAGCTCGTCGGCCAGCAGCGCCAGGCCGAGCGCACCCTGCGTCGGGAAATGATGATAGATCAGCGCCTTGCTGACCCCCGCCGCCTTAGCCAGCCGATCGAAGGACAAGGGCAGCCCGCCCTGCTCCAGCACCAGCGCGGCGGCGTGGACGAGCAGATCGGCCTGTCGCTCGTCGCGGGTGGCGCGTGTCGCGCGCGTGCCGCACCCCGCCCCGGCCCCCTCGCTCATCCTGTCCATCGCCGCCGGGCATAGCCGAGCGCGAGGCCTGCGGAAACGGTCATCCCTGACGCAGCCGCCCCACCAGCGCGACATAGGGGCGGTACGCGATGAGCACGCAGGTGAGCGACAGCAGCATCATCGCCACGCTGACGATCAGGATCGAGTAATGGATGCTGGCGGGGTCGCGGAAGACGCGGTCGGTCAGCAGCGCGATCGAGGTCGGCCCCAGCCCCAGCCCCAGCAGGTTGATGACCAGCAGCGAGATGGAGATGGCGGTGCCGCGCATCTGGTTGGGCACCATCTGTTGCAGGATCGCGGGGCTCAATCCGTTGAGGAAGGTGGGCAGGAACACCGTGGCGGCGAGCGGCCAGATCGCGGCGCGGCCATCTGGCAGCAGCGTATAGGCGACGATGAAGGGGATCGTCAGCAGCTTCACCGCGATCGCGGCGCGCAGCCGCCCCGCCGGCCCGTGCCGCCGCGTCATCACGTCGCCCAGCCACCCGCCGCACAGCACCCCGGCGGTGCCGAAGGTGAGCAGCAGCAGGCCGTAGGTGTGCCCGATCTCCACCGCGCTCCACCCATGGCGGCGAATGAACAGCGACGGCACCCAGGCCGCGACGCCGTACCCCGCCACCGCGGAAAAGCCCATGAACAGATTGATCCCCCAGAAGGCGCGCGCGTTGGTCCGCAGAAACGCGACGACCTCCCCCAGCGGCACCGCGGCGACCGTCGCGGCACCGTCCGCGCCGGTGCCGTGGCGCAGCGCCCCCGTGCGCGCCGGCTCGCGCAGCGACAGCGCCAGCGCCGCTACCGCCAGGCCGGGCAGGCCGATCAGCAGGAACACGCTCTGCCACGGCCGCACCTCCCCCACCAGCGGCAGCAGTAGCGGCCCGGAGCGCAGCGCGCCCTGGATGATCGTCGCGCCGATCACCAGCGCCAGCCCGCCGCCGATGAAGATGCCGATGCTGTAGACCGCCAGCGGCAGCCCGACCTTATGCGGCGGAAAATGGTCGCCGATCAGCGAGTTGGCCGCGGGCGTCAGCACCGCCTCGCCCCCGCCCACCCCCATGCGCAGCAGCAGCAGCGCCGGGAACGTCCGCACCAGCCCGCACGCCGCGGTGGCGAGGCTCCAGAACGCCACGCCCGCCGCGACCAGCGCGGTACGGCGGCGCGTGTCGACCAGCCGGCCGAGCGGCAGCCCGACCAGCACGTTGCACAAGGCGAACGCCATCCCCTGCAACAGGCTGATCTGCGTGTCGCTGAGCGACAGGTCGCGCTTCATCGGCTCGACCAGCAGGCTCAGGATCTGTCGGTCGAGGAAGGAGAAGACATAGGCGACCGTCAGCACCGCGACGACGTACCAACCGTAGGCCGGACGCGGATAATCCTCGATCGCGCTGTTTACCGGCCGCGCCGATCGGATAACCGCCTCCGGCGCCGGCATCGCTTCCACCTGTTCCATCGCCCGATCCTCCCCTGCCCGCAAGAGACACCTTATTGGTGCGATGTACAATAGCCCGTGTAATGTCGACCGCAATCGGCCGCGCTTGCGCTCCGGCATTTTTGCCGAGCGATGCCACCTATTTAGCGTGGGCTCGTTCAGCCTCCCGATCCCTATCGCGATCCGAGGACGATTGATGAGCAACGACAGCACGCACACCGGCCATGGCGGCGAGACGCATCAGCAGGCCGGGGATGACGCCGCGGTGCTGACGACCAATCACGGCGTCCCGATCAGCGACAATCAGAACAGCCTAAAATCCGGCGCGCGCGGCCCCACGCTGCTGGAGGATTTCGTCCTGCGCGAAAAGATTTTCCACTTCGACCACGAGCGTATCCCGGAGCGGATTGTCCACGCACGCGGATCGGGCGCACACGGCGTGTTCGAGGCGACGGCGGACATCAGCGACCTCAGCAAGGCCGCGGTCTTCACCAAGGGCGAGAAGACCGAGGTGTTCGTGCGCTTCTCGACCGTCGCGGGTGGCGCGGGCTCGGTCGACACGCCGCGCGACGTGCGCGGCTTCGCGGTGAAATTCTACACCCGCGAGGGCAATTGGGACCTCGTCGGCAACAACATCCCCGTTTTCTTCATCCAGGATGCGATCAAGTTCCCCGATCTGGTCCATTCGGTGAAGATGGAGGCGGATCGCGCCTATCCGCAGGCGGGCAGCGCGCACGACACCTTCTGGGACTGGGCGAGCCTGATGCCCGAGACGACGCACATGCTGATGTGGGCGATGTCGGACCGCACGCTGCCGCGCAGCTTCCGCACGATGGAGGGGTTCGGCGTTCACACGTTCAAGCTGGTCAATGCGGAGGGCAAGGCGCATTTCGTCAAGTTCCACTGGAAGCCGAAGCTGGGGCTGCAATCGACGATCTGGGACGAGGCATTGAAGCTTCAGGCCGCCGACAACGACTATCAGCGCCGCGACCTGTGGGAGGCGATCGACACCGGCGCCTTCCCCGAGTGGGAGCTGGGTATCCAGGTCTTCGACCAGGCCTTCGCCGAGGCGCAGCCGTATGACGTGCTGGATGCCACCAAGCTGATCCCGGAGGACGATGTCCCCGTCCGCATCATCGGCACGCTGACGCTGAACCGCACTCCGGACAATTTCTTCGCCGAGACGGAGCAGGTCGCGTTCCTGCCGACGAACGTCGTGCCGGGGATCGACTTCTCCAACGACCCGCTGCTGCAGGGGCGGCTGTTCAGCTATCTCGACACGCAGAATTCGCGGCTGGGGACGACCAACTTCCACCAGATCCCGATCAACGCGCCGCGCTGCCCGTTCGGCAACTTCCAGCGCGACGGGAAGATGCAGACGCACGTACCCAAGGGCCGCGCCAATTACGAGCCCAACAGCTTGGCCGCGCATGGCGAGGACGGCGGTCCGCGCGAAAGCCCGACGCGCGGCTTCGCGACGGTGAACGCCGCAACCGGCCCCGACGAGCAGGGCGACAAGCTGCGCATCCGCGCCGAGCTGTTCGCGGATCACTACAGCCAGGCGCGGCTCTTCTATCGCTCGCAGACCGAAAGCGAGCAGGCGCATATCGCGTCGTCGTTCGTGTTCGAACTGTCGAAGGTCGGGGTGCTGGATCAGGTGCCGCCGCGCATGGTCGCCAATTTGCGCAACGTCGACGAGGATCTGGCGCGTCGCGTCGCCGAGGGGCTGGGGATCGACCTGCCTGAAAAGGCGAAGGCGGCGCGCGAGCCGGTCGACATGACGCCGTCCGACGCGCTGTCGATCCACAAGAACATGAAGGACACGCTGGAGGGTCGCGCGGTGGGCATCCTGTTCGCGGACGGCAGCGACGCCGCGACGCTCGACGCGCTGACCGCGGCGGTCGACAGCGCCGGGGGCAAGCCGGTGCTGGTGTCGCCCAAGGTCGGCGGCGCGACATTGTCGGACGGCAGCAAGCGCAAGGCGGACGGGCAGCTCGCGGGCACGCCGTCGCAGCTGTTCGACGCGGTGGCGGTGGTGCTTTCGGACGGGGGCTGCGCGGCGCTGCTGAAGGAAGCCGCGGCG
Organism: uncultured Sphingomonas sp.; assembly: GCA_913774925.1. Taxonomy (GTDB): domain Bacteria; phylum Pseudomonadota; class Alphaproteobacteria; order Sphingomonadales; family Sphingomonadaceae; genus Sphingomonas. The sequence goes on from CAJYKB010000088.1 coordinate 27,818, forward strand.
ATGCAGTTCGTGATGGATGCGTTCGGGCATCTCAAGGCGATCGGCGCGAGCGACGCGGCGCGCCCGTTGCTCGACAAGGCCGGGGTGGAACCGGACGCCGGCGTCACCGCGGCGGACGGATCGTTCGTCGCGGCGGCGGCGAAGCGCTTCTACGACCGCGAGCCGAAGGTGCGGACGCTAGCGTGAGCGAAGGTCTCGCAAACGTCCTGCGCGACATCGCGGCGGAGATCATCGCGGATGCCACCTCGATCGAGCGCGCCGCGGATGCCAAGGAGGAGGGGCTGGCACCCGGCCCCTTCGGCATCGCGGTGACGTTGCAGGACGGCGGGACGATGCGTGCGGGGGCGGCGGACACGCCGTTCCCGCTGCAAAGCATCGCCAAGGTCTTTACGCTGCAACTGGCGCTCGCCGCGATCGGTGACCGGCTGTTCGAACGGGTCGGGCGCGAGCCATCGGGCGATCCGTTCAACTCGATCGTCGACCTGGAGCGCACCAACGGCATTCCGCGCAATCCGTTCGTCAATGCGGGTGCCCTGGTGACGGTGGATGCGCTGCTGGAATCGCGCGGTGGCGACGACACGCCGCTGGCGCTGGTCGAGCGCGAGGTCGGCGGCGCGCGCGTGACGCTGGACGACGAGGTGCTGGCGAGCGAAGAGGAAGCCGGCGACCTCAACCGCGCGATGCTGAGCTTCATGCGCCACCACGACAATCTGCGCTGCCCGCCCGATGCGGTGATGCGCGCCTATGTCGAGCAATGCGCGATCTCGCTGGACACCGCAGGGCTGTCGCGCGCGGGGCTGTTCCTGTCGCGCACGCGGCTGGACGGCGACGAAGCGGCACGCCAGCGCGCGCGGCTCCAGCGGCGGATGCTCGCGCTGATGATGACGTGCGGCCATTACGACGGTTCGGGCGACTTCGCGCTGCGCGTCGGCCTGCCCGCTAAGAGCGGGGTCGGTGGGGGGATCCTGGCGATCGTGCCGGACGTCGCGTCGGTCGCGGTCTGGTCACGCAACCTGGATCAGCACGGCAATTCGATCCTGGGCGTCCGCGCGCTGGAGATGCTGGCGTACCGCACCGGCTGGTCGGTGTTCGGGCCGCCCGCCGCCGGCTGAACGGCGGCGGCGCGACGTCAGGAGGCGATCGGCGGCGCGGTCAAAGCGTGGACGCGCAGGCGGGGGAAGACCTCCGCCAGCGGCTTCACGTCAGGCAGGACATAGACATAGCCGCCCTTCCTGCGAAACTTCGGACTGAGCACGCTGGCGTAGAAGGCGCGCGGGACGTTGATGCAGCCGAAGGTGATGCGGTGCTGCGCGGGGTCGGGCGAGGCCATCCGTGCGGCGCGCTTCTCCCCCTTCGCCGCGTCGGACGGGATCGCGTGGATCGCGACGCTGTTGGCGTAATCGACCCACAGCACGCTGGTGCGCCCGGCGGCATAGCCGAACTTCGCGAGATAGCGGCCCGCCGGCGTGGTCTTCTCCGCCGGACCGATCTCCTCCAGCTTCTTCGCGCCGACGCCCGGCGTGGCATCGTCGCCGAGCGCGATGCCGATCAGCACCGGCACCTGCGCCAGCGGCATGCCGCGCGCGTCGAAGAGAGTGAGCGACGCGGCCTTCTTGTCGATGACCGCGAAGGGCAGCTTGCGATTGTCGCCAGAGGTCGCGACCCAGTCGGCGACGAAGCGGGTATCGGCGGACGGGAAGATCGGCGCCCGTACGACCGGTGCGGCCGCCGCCGCGGGGCGCGCGGGTTTGCGCTTTACGGGGGCAGCATCGGCAGCGACACTCGTCAGCATCAGGCCGACGAACAGCGGCATCATCGTCTTCATCGCGTCTCCAGCAGCGAAGGCGGCGGCTCCGCAAGGGGAGCCGCCGCCATGGTCGCCTGTCTCGGTCGTGGGATCAGTGGCGCGGGCGCTTGCCGCGACGCTCCTGCTCCTGAAGCCGCTGCTCGACGCCGTCGACGCGCCCGTTCAGCTGGTCGAGCCTCTGGCCGTGCTGCTGCACCTGGCCGGACGCGGCCTGCGCCTCCGCCAGCGCCTGCTTGGCCGTCCCGTCGGTGGCCTGCAGCTGCGTCTCCAGCGCGCCGACGCGGGCGCTGACCGGCGCGACCTGCTCGCGCACATAGGACTTCGTGGCGCAGCCGGCGAGGCCGGGGGCGACCAGCAGCGCGAGGACCGCAGGGGACAGCTTCGTCAGGATGGGGGGCATCGCGTTCTTCCAACAGTTGATGGTCGCGGGAGGGAGCCAGCGTGACGTCATGGCGGCAAGACACGCGGCGACGATGCGAGACACGAACACGACAGATCGAGACGATCGCCGCCGCAAACGACTTGGAACGGCGGCGGAAAACGCAATTTTTCTTGTCAGATGAACGCAGTATGAACTTGGCGGGCGATCGTTACTTCCTCGATTCGGTCCCTGCGGCGAACGGATCGAGCGGGATGCCGCTTGTGCCGCGCCCCGGCTTCGACGCCGCGGCGGGGGCGGTGCGGCGGCGCTCGACACAAGTGCGCAGCGCCGCGATCGCGGTCCCGCTGCCCGCAAGCGACAATTCCTCCACGCGCACGGTCCCGCGGCGGACGTGCAGGAACGCCGAGGTCGCCAGGTTGCGCGGAAAGGTCGCGCCGAAGGTGGTGACGAAGCCGCGGCGCCCCTCCGCCACGATCCCGATCGCGTCGTGGCGCGGGAAGGCGGCGTTCGACAGGCGGAAGTCGAGCTTCAGCCGCTCGCGCGCGCGGATCGACCAATTGGCGTTGAGCAGGGTTAGCCGGTTGCTGCCGTCGGTATCCAGCCCGAGCTGCAGCACCGTCTCGCGCGGGGCGGGGTAGGCACGGGTGACGAAACAGCCCTTGCCGTCGCTGCTGGGCGACAGCGTCCAGCCGCCACCCACGTCGCGGACGGCATCGTCCTGCGCGGTCGCGGCGGTGCTTGCCAGCAGGGCGGCGGCGACCGCCAGAGCGCGGCATCCATTCGTCATCATCTATCGTCTCGTTCAGGCTGCGTCCTCGGCGACGAAACCCGGCCAGCCGCTCATGTATCCGATGAATGCCGCGCCCAGCCCCTCGTCCGCCAGATGCCGCGCGGTAACCGGCAGCGGCGGCGAGGTGAAGTCCGGATCGGCACGGACGCGTTCGGGGAAGTCGTGGCGCAGGATCGCCGCGCGTCCGATCACCGCGAAGTCGCACCCCGCCGCGATCACCGCGCGCGCCTCCGCCCCGCTCATGATCTTGCCCGCCGCGCCCAGCCTGACGTTCCCGCGCGGCAGGTCGGTGAAATAGGCGAGCAGCGGGCGGCCCTTGTGCTCCTCCTCGACCGGCTCCTTCGCCACGTCCCACAGCGACATGTCGAGATAGTCGATGACCCCGGCGCTGAGGAATGCGGCGGCGACCTCGCGGATCTCCATCAGCTTCAGCCCGAACCGCTCGGGCGACAGCCGCAGTCCGATCTGGAAATCGGGGCGACAGGCAGCGCGGATTTCGTCGACGATCTCCACGATCAGCCGCGCGCGATTCTCCAGCGTGCCGCCGTAGCGATCGGTGCGCCGGTTGATCTCCGCGGACAGGAATTGCGCGAGGATATAGCCGTGCGCGCCGTGTACCTCGACGCCGTCGAACCCGGCGTCCTGCGCGCGCCGCGCCGCCGCGACGAAGTCGTCGCGCAGCCGCTCGACCTCCGCCAGCGACAGCCCGCGCGCGCCGGTATCCGGGTCATCCGAGGGGCAGGCGGGCGTCCCCACCAGATCGGCGGGCGAGCGGTTGCCGGCATGGTGCAGCTGTACCGAAGACACCGACCCTTCCGCGCGGATCGCCGCCGCCAGCCGCGTCAGCCCGGGCAGCTGCGCATCGTCGAAGATGCCGAGCTGCCCCGGAAACCCCTGCCCGCCCGGCTGGACGTGCGCCGCGGCGGTCATCGTCAACCCGAAGCCGCCCGCGGCGCGCTTCGTCAGCCAATGATGCTCGTCGTCGGACAGGCGACCATCGGCATGGCTCTGCTGGTTGGTCAGCGGGGCGAGCATGAAGCGGTTGCGCCACGCGGGCCCGCGCCCCAGCGACAGGGGTTCGAACAGGTCGGTCATGTCATCCTTTCTCGTCGCGGGCGCGGCATGTCGCCGTGTCTCAGGAATAGGCCTGCTCCTCCCACCATGGCACGAAGTCGGGCATGTGGCTGCTCACCCGGTCGGGATAGACCGGCGTGCGCTTCTCCAGGAACGAGGTGACCCCCTCCTTCGCATCGCCCGAGCGCCCGCGCGACAGGATCGCGCGGCTGTCGACCTTGTGCGCGTCCATCGGGTGCGCATAGCCCAGGCCCCGCCACAGCATCTGCCGCGTCAGCGCGACGGAGACGGGCGCGGTATTGTCCGCGATCTCGCGCGCGATCGCGTTGGCGCGGGCGAGCAGCTGGTCGGCGGGGACGACTTCCGTCACCAGTCCTCCGGCCTGCGCCTCCGCCGCATCGAACACGCGGCCCGAATAGCACCATTCCAGCGCCTGGCTGATCCCGACGACGCGCGGCAGGAAGTAGCTCGACGCCGCCTCCGGCACGATCCCGCGGCGCGCGAAGACGAACCCCATGCGCGCGCTGTCGCTGGCGAGGCGGATGTCCATCGGCAGCGTCATGGTGGAGCCGACGCCCACCGCGGGGCCGTTGATCGCCGCGATCACCGGCTTCAGGCATTCGAAGATGCGCAGCGTCAGCCGCCCGCCGCCGTCGCGCGCCTCCTCCATCTCGTAGGTCAGCGTCTTGGTCCCGCCGCCCTTCTCCGGCCGGTCGGTGCGGTTGTCATAGTCGAAGGTCTTGGCGCCGGCCGACAGGTCCGCACCCGCGCAGAACGCGCGTCCCGCGCCGGTGACGATCACGCAGCGCACGTCGTCGTCGGCATCGACCGCGTCGAAGGCGGCGATCATCTCGTGCATCATCGTGCCGGTGAAGGCGTTCAGCTTTTCCGGCCGGTTCAGCGTGATCGTGGCGACGCCGTCGGCGACCTCGTAGATGATCTGCTCATAAGCCACCGCATCTCTCCTCGCTCTGTTCGTTGCTGGCATAACAGAACTTATGGAGCGCGAGGTCAATGGCGTTGCGTGTCGGTCGGCCCGAACGTGATCGACACCTCTGCGGACTTCATGCATCGCTCGGCAGTCTCACCGTTCCCCGGCGACGGCCGGGGCCCAGTTGGCATGGCTGTGCGGTTTGTTGGCAACGTCCCGCATCTGGACCCCGGCCTTCGCCGGGGAACAAGGGACGGTCGAAGGTTTCGATGTAATCCGCGAGCCCCTACCGGCCTCGTAGAAGAAACGGGACCCCGGGGCCAAGCCCGGGGTGACGTGCGTCAGGCGCGACCGCCGAACAGCTTGCCCAGTACCGCCTCCGCCGCCTTGCCGACGACGTCCGCCACCGCCTGCGGATCGGGTGCGCGCGTCGTGCCTTGCGCCGCCTGCGCCGCGTCGGGATGGTCGGCACCCTTTTCCCGCCCGCGCGCGATCGCGGCGGTCGCCGCCGCCGCGGCCATCGTCAGCGCCCCCGCGATCGCCTGCCGCCCCTGCGGTGAGGACGCCTGCTCGATCATCCGGTCGCCCGCCCTGCGCAGCTCCTTGGGCAGCTTCACCCCCAGCACTTCCTTCGGCAGCCTGCCCTTCTTCGCCTTCTTGCCCATGTCGTCCTCACAGCGGTGTGACAGGGATATAAGACACCGGAGGGGGAGTGCAACTCAGGGCTTGGCGGCGCTCTTCTCAGCCCGCGCTTTGGCCTGCCATTCACGCCATCTCTTGTCGGAGAACTTTCGGGCCGCCGCGTCATTGATCCAGTCGCTTGGTAGAGACCACACGATAGTTCTGGACTGCAGCGTGGATACCGGCTTTCCGGACGCATCTCGCGCCGGCTTGTAGCGACCGTTTCGTATGATCGCGTCGCAGGCCGCCTTGTCCACAGCGGGCGTGCCGCTGGAGATAGCGACTTGGCAATTGCGCACTTGGCCGTCTGCTTCGATCAACCAAACGATGGATGTCGTGCCGATCAGGCCCGAATCCAGCGCCGATTGCGGATAATCCCGGTAGCTGATCCAGTCTGCGACGCTCTTGCTTTCGCTCACTGCCGGCACCTCGACGTGATTTGCCTTGGCGGAATCCATCGACCAGCTCTTCAGAAGGTCCGCATTACAGGCTGCGATGGCATCGAGTGCCTTGGCGATGCCCGGCAGCGGTACGTCCGTCGGAACGCCGGTCGCAGGCTGGATCCGCAACACGGGTCGCGCGGGCAGCGCGAGGAAGATGTTGGTCGACACCCAGAGATGCTGCCGGCGTACCCCATCGTTGCCGTAGGAGAACGCCTCGGTGAGTACCTCCTCGCCATTTACGGCAACGTCACCATCCTGGCGAATAGCGACCCGCGCGGTGCTGCGCCTACGCCCCGTGTCCGGCGCCTTTTGTTCCGTGACCATCTGCGTCAGGTCCCTGACCGGCAGCACACGCCACACGATCGTGAGTCGATCGGCGCCTGTTCCGAAAGAGCGCGCCATTGCACATCCCTGCGCTCCGAAATCGACGATCCACTTGCTCGACGGCTCCAGCCGCACGGGCGCCGCCGCCGCCAGCAGCATCCCCATCATCAACATCGCGTCGCCCCCCGCCGCTGCGCCTTGCCGCACGACCCTACCCGCCCCACATCGCGGCGCACAAGCCGCGCTGGACGCGGGCGAACAGATATGGAACATTGTCCCGCATGGCTCTTACCACGATCTCGGTCCGCGGCGCGCGCGAGCACAATCTCAAGGACGTCAGCGTCGACATCCCGCGCGACACGCTGACCGTCATCACCGGGCTGTCCGGCTCGGGCAAGTCCAGCCTGGCGTTCGACACCATCTATGCCGAGGGGCAGCGCCGCTACGTCGAGTCGCTCTCGGCCTATGCGCGCCAGTTCCTGGAGCTGATGCAGAAGCCCGACGTCGACCATATCGAGGGGCTGAGCCCGGCGATCTCGATCGAGCAGAAGACGACCAGCCGCAATCCGCGCTCGACCGTCGCGACCGTCACCGAGATATACGACTATATGCGCCTGCTGTGGGCGCGCGTCGGCGTGCCCTATTCGCCCGCCACCGGGCTGCCGATCGCGGCGCAGCAGATCAGCCAGATGGTCGACCGCGTCATGGCGCTGCCCGAGGGGACGCGGCTGTACCTGCTCGCCCCCGTCGTGCGCGGGCGCAAGGGCGAATATCGCAAGGAGATGGCGGAGTGGCAGAAGGCGGGCTTCACCCGCGTCCGCATCGACGGCCAGCTGCACGAGATCGACGAGGCGCCCGCGCTCGACAAGAAGTACAAGCACGACATCGAGGTGGTGGTCGACCGCCTGGTCGTCGGCGGCGACATCGCGACGCGGCTGGCCGACAGTTTCGAGCAGGCGCTCAAACTGGCCGACGGGCTCGCCTATGTCGATCCCGCCGATCCCGTCGAGCCGCGCACCCCCGAAAGCGTCGTGCTGGGCGACCATGCGCCGCCGGGGCGGATCGTCTTCTCCGAGAAGTTCGCCTGTCCGGTCAGCGGGTTCACGATCGCGGAGATCGAGCCGCGATTGTTCTCGTTCAACGCGCCGCAGGGCGCGTGCCCGGCGTGCGACGGTCTAGGCGAAAAGATGATCTTCGACGAGGATCTGGTGGTCCCCAACCACGATCTGTCGATCAAGAAGGGCGCGGTCGTCCCCTGGGCGAAGAGCAACCCGCCCTCGCCCTATTACATGCAGGTGATGGCGAGCCTGGCGCGCGAGTTCGGCTTCTCGCTCGACACCGCCTGGGGCGAACTGCCGGGCGAGGTGAAGCTGGTCATCCTCCACGGCACCGGGGGCAAGCCCGTCACGCTGACCTTCGTCGACGGCAAGAAGTCGTACGACGTGAAGAAGCCGTTCGAGGGCGTGATCGGCAACCTCAACCGCCGCCTGCTCCAGACCGAGAGCGCGTGGATGAAGGAGGAGCTGTCCAAGTACCAGTCCAGCCAGGCGTGCGAGGTGTGCCACGGCGCGCGCCTGAAGCCCGAGGCGCTGGCGGTGAAGATCGCCGGCGAGGACATCAGCCACGCGACGCGGATGAGCGTGGTGGACGCGCTCGCCTTCTTCACCGCGCTGCCCGACCATCTCGGCGACCAGCAGCGCGCGATCGCGGAGCGCATCCTGAAGGAGATCGTCGAGCGGCTGGGCTTCCTCAACAACGTCGGCCTCGATTACCTCAACCTCGACCGCACCAGCGGCACGCTGTCCGGCGGCGAGAGCCAGCGCATCCGCCTCGCCAGCCAGATCGGCAGCGGGCTGTCGGGCGTGCTGTACGTCCTCGACGAGCCGTCGATCGGGCTGCACCAGCGCGACAACGACATGCTGCTCGCGACGCTGCGGCGGCTGCGCGATCTGGGCAATACCGTGATCGTGGTCGAGCATGACGAGGACGCGATCCGTATGGCGGATTATGTCATCGACATGGGGCCGGGCGCGGGCGTCCACGGCGGCAAGGTGGTGGCGCAAGGCACCGTCAAGCAGCTGCTGAAGAGCAAGACCTCGGTCACCGCGGACTATCTCAACGGCACGCGTGAGGTGCCGCTGCCGCCCAAGCGGCGCAAGGGATCGGGCAAGAAGCTGACCGTCCACAACGCCACGGCCAACAACCTGACCGGGGTGACCGCGTCTATCCCGCTGGGCACCTTCACCTGCATCACCGGCGTGTCGGGGTCGGGCAAGTCGAGCTTCACGATCGACACGCTCTATGCCGCCGCCGCACGCCAGCTGAACGGCGCGCGCATCCTGGCGGGCAAGCACGACAAGATCACGGGCTTGCAGCATCTCGACAAGGTGATCGACATCGATCAGTCGCCGATCGGACGGACGCCGCGGTCGAACCCGGCGACCTATACCGGCGCGTTCACGCAGATCCGCGACTGGTTCGCCGGGCTGCCGGAGAGCCAGGCGCGCGGGTACAAGCCGGGGCGGTTCAGCTTCAACGTGAAGGGCGGCCGGTGCGAGGCGTGCCAGGGCGACGGCGTGCTGAAGATCGAGATGCACTTCCTGCCCGACGTCTATGTCACCTGCGACGTGTGCCACGGCGCGCGCTACAATCGCGAGACGCTGGAGGTGAAGTTCAAGGGCCACAGCATCGCCGACGTGCTCGACATGACGGTGGAGGATGCCGCGGCGTTCTTCGCCAACGTGCCGCCGATCCGCGACAAGATGGCGATGCTGGTCGAGGTGGGGCTGGGCTATGTCAAGGTCGGGCAACAGGCGACGACGCTGTCGGGCGGCGAGGCGCAGCGCGTGAAGCTGGCCAAGGAACTGTCGCGGCGCGCGACGGGGAACACCCTCTACATCCTCGACGAACCCACGACAGGGCTGCATTTCGAGGATGTGCGCAAGCTGCTGGAAGTGCTCCACGCGCTGGTGGAGCAGGGCAATACGGTGGTGGTGATCGAGCACAACCTCGACGTCATCAAGACCGCCGACTGGATCATCGACCTGGGCCCGGAGGGCGGGGTGAAGGGCGGCGAGATCGTCGCCGAGGGCACGCCGGAAAAGGTGGCCGCCGAACCGCGGAGCTTCACCGGGCGCTATCTGTCACCGCTGCTGGAGCGCGGCGCCAAAGGGAAGGCGGCGTAGCGGAGGGAGGGGGACCCCACACGCCTCGTCATTCCCGCGTAGGCGGGGATCCATAGACGCTGACGGTGCGCCTTATCGACAAGCCTGCGCCCATGGATGCCCGCCTGCGCGGGAATGAGGCAGTCACGGGCGCGTGAAGCCGCGACCTGCATCACCCCGGACCTGTTCCCAGACTTCTGCGAGAGTCTCTTCGCAGGCTCTATCAGCCCCGTCACCCCGGACGTGTTCGAGCCCTCTGCGAAACTCGGTCCTTGTTCCCCGGCGCAGGCCGGGGTCCAGCTGGGGAACGGTGGTAACAGACGAAAAAGCCACGCCAACTGGACCCCGGCCTTCGCCGGGGAACCGCGACATTGTCAGGCGATCCGCGATTTTCGCAGAGGTCTCGACGTGTTCCGGGGTCTAACGTTCCGTAAAATCACGCATTTGCGAGTTTGCGGAACGGTGGATGCCGGAACAGGTCCGGCATGACGATGGAAACCTTTGCAGAGGTCTCGACCTGTCCGGGGTCCACTGGTCCGCGCGCTTTGTTTCGACTGCGAGTGGCACCCTTAATACAAAGACGAGCCCGGCATGACGGGGCAGGCGTCGCCTGCCCCCTTGCTACCCCGCGAACCGGATCACGCCGCCGCGCGGTAGATCACCCACACCTTCGCGCAATCCTCGGTCGACAGCCACGAGCAGCGCGCGCCCGGCAGCATGATGAACAGGTCGTCCTTCCGGAAGGTCGCCTTGTTGCCGTGGTCATCCTCGAACGTCACCGATCCCGCCAGCAGGTGCATCAGCTCGGCATGGCGATAGTCGATCGCGCGGCGCGAATAGGGGGTCGAATCCCACACGCCGCACATGAACTCGCCGTTGGGCGTGACATAATCGGTGTGGTTGCGGCACGACGGCACGTCGGAGGTCAGCACGTCCGCCGCGGGCGGGTTCGACCGGGTCAGCGTCGCATCCAGGTCCACCGGCACGGCGTGATCGGCACCGCCGCCCGGCCCGAGGTAGCGCACGACCGCCGCGCGCGTCCCCGCCTGCGCCGTCCAGTCGAACGTCAGCCCCTGCGGCAGCATCGCGCCGGTGTTCGCCGCGATCTCCTGCGTCGCGGCGGCGGCGATCGTCAGCCCGCCGTCGATCACGAAGACGAACTCGTCGAAGCCGAGCGTGACCTGCCCGCGGCCGTCCAGCGTCATGACCGACACGGCGACCGGCCCGTCAAACGGCAGCACCCGGCGCGAGGCGAACCACGCGTCGCCGGTTTCGCGCGTCGGCTCGCCTGCCGAGGCGTCGGCCGCGAAGGCGCGCAGGTCGTGGACGAACGCCGGCATCGCCGCGGCGTCGCGCACCGCTTCGCTCACGCCGCTCACAGCCCCACCAGCCCCGGCAGGCCGGCGATGCTGGGGATCTCGTGGACCTCGTAATAGGGGTTCAGCGGCTCGTGCCCGCGGTTCACGAACGCCTTCATCTTGATGCCCATGTCATAGGCGGTCATCTGATCGTAGCGGAAGCTCGACGAGACGTGGAGGAAGTCCTCCGGCACCGCGTTCAGCTGGTCGATCATATATTCGAACGCCTTCATCTGCGGCTTGTAGGCCTGCGCCTCCTCCGCGGTGAAGACGGCGTGGAACTTCGCGCCCAGCTTCGCGACGCTGTGCGGGATCAGGTCGACATGCGAGTTCGACAGGATCACCAGCTTGTATTCCTCGCCGACGCGCGTCAGCGGCTCGACCACGTCCGGGTGCGGGTTCCAGGTCGGGATCTCGGCATAGATGCGCTCGGCATCGCCGTCGCGATACTCGACGCCATGCTTCTCGCAGGTGCGGCGCAGCGCACCCTCGACCACGTCGCGATACGGCTTCCACGCGCCGAGCACCTCGTCGAGGCGATAGGCCGAGAAGCTTTGCTTGAAGGCGTCCAGCTGGTCCGCCGCAACGCGCTCGCCCCCGTACACGCGCTCCGCGGCGGGTGCCATTTCGAAGTTGATGAGCGTGCCGTAGCAATCGAACGAGATGTATTTCGGCCTCAGACCCGCCATCGCGTGGCTCCCCCGATGAAGTTGACGGGTAGAAAGGTAGCCGCTCCATCGGCGCGATGCGGGCGAAAGCACGCCGCCGCAGAATATATCGTGCCGATTGCGTCGACCCGCCCGGCAGAGGCTGCGGCCCCCTGCATCTCGCCAGACGGGAAGCGGGCGATTATGAGCCATGTTTCGACAAGAAAGGACCGCCTGATGGACCTGCTGATCGTGGAGGACGACCGGGACTATGCCGGCGCGCTGAAGGCGGAGCTGAGCGCGCTATCGCACGACGTGACGGTGGCGAGCACCGGGCCGGAGGCGCTGACCGCGGTCGATGCGCGCGTGTTCGACGCGGTCGTGCTCGACTGGATGCTGCCGCTGCTGGACGGCCCCACGGTGGTGCGCCGGATGCGCGAACGCGGTCACCGCCTGCCGGTACTGATGCTGACCGCGCTGGGGCTGGCGACCGAGAAGGTCGGCGGGCTGGACGCGGGTGCGGACGATTATGTCGTGAAGCCCGCCGCCGCGATCGAGATCGATGCCCGGCTGCGCGCGCTGCTGCGCGCCCGCGGCTGGACCGAAGGCGATGGCGACACGCTGCGCGCGGGCGACATCCTGGTCAGCCCGGGGCAGCACCGCGCATGGCGCGGGGATCGCCCGCTCGACCTCGCCAATCTGGAATTCAAGCTGCTGGCGGAGCTGGCGCGCCACGCCGGCAGCTTCGTCACGCGCGCCATGCTGATCGAGCGGGTATGGGGCTATGATTTCGAGCCGACGACCAACATCGTCGACGTCCAGATCCGCACGCTGCGCCGCAAGCTGTCGGTGGGAGACGAGGCCGATCCGATCGTGACCAAGCGCGGCGTCGGCTACATGCTGGAGGCGTGACGCGGTGCGGCTGCGCACGCTGACCGCGCTGTTCGTCGCGGCCTTCGTGCTGGCCACGCTGCTGACCGGATATGCCATGTTCACCGCGTCGCGCAGCGCGATCGTGCGGTTGGTCGATCGCCGGATCGAGGCGGTCAGCGATGCAGTAATGGAGGACGTACGCCCGGGCGACGCCGCGGGCATCCTGCGTCAGTTGGACGACATCCTGCGTCGGCGCGACAGCGGCGACATCGGGTTCGAGCTGCGCGACGGCGCCGGGCGACGGATCGGCGGCAACGTCGTCCTGCCGCGCGCGATCCCGCCGGGCTTCTCCACCGTCTCGCACAACGACCGGATCGAGGGGCTGAGCGAGGGGCGGGCGCAGGCACGCGATGCCGGCGGCGGGCTGACGCTGGTCACGGTCGCGGAAACCGAGCCGATCGACGGGCTCGCCGCGGTGCGCTGGCGCAACTACCTGCTCGGTTTCGGGCTGATCGCCGCGGTGGGGCTCGCGGGGGCGATCGCGTTCGGCGTCACGGTGCGCCGCCGGATCGAGGAGGTGCGCGCCACCGCGCTCGCGATCATCGATGGGGACCTGTCGCGGCGCGTGCCCGTGGCGACACACGGCGGCGTCTTCGCGGAGCAGGCGCGGACGTTCAACCGCATGCTCGACCGCGTCGCCGCGCTGGTCGACGGGTTGCGCCACGTCGGCAACGATGTCGCGCACGACCTGCGTACCCCGCTGGCCCGATTGCGCAGCCGCGTCGCGCTGGCCGCCGCGCGCACGCCCAGCGACGAGATGGACGCCGCGCTGGAGCAGTGCGACGAGCTGCTGGCGATCTTTATTGCAATCCTGCGCATCGCGGAGATCGACACCGGCGACCGCCGCGCCGCTTTCGGCATGGTCGATCTGACCGCGCTGGTCCGCGAGGTGGCGGAGACGCTGGCGGACGTGGCCACCGAAAGCGGGCATCGCCTGACGATCGCGCGGCTGGACGATGTCGCGATTCCGGGCGACCGCCAGCTGCTGAGCCAGGCGATGCTCAACCTGACGGAGAATGCGCTCCACCACACCCCGCCCGGAACGCAGGTGGCGCTGTCGGTGGCGCGCGACGCCGCGGGCGTGCGGGTGGCGGTGCGCGACGACGGCCCCGGCATCGCGGCGGACGACCTGTCCACCGCGCGGCGGCGGTTCGGCCGGCTGGACGCGAGCCGCCACCGCCCGGGCCATGGCCTCGGGCTGCCGATCGTCGACGCGATCGCCGTGTTACACGGCGGGACGCTGGCGCTGGAGGATGCGCAGCCGGGGCTGTCGGCCGCGCTGGTGCTGCCGGCGAGGGGTCACGCTTCCGCGTAGGCGAGGGTGACGCGTTAGCGTGTCCCCCCCCACTCAAACTCGCCCTCACCCTTCCCACCCGGCTGAACCGGGCGGGCCCCTTCCCTCTCCCGTTGGGAGAGGGAGGGAGCGGCGAAGCCGCGGAAGGGTGAGGGTGTCGCCGACGACCTCAGAAGTTGACCAGCGCCTCCACGCCGTAGGTGCGCGGCGCGTTGAAGTTGCCGTAGTCGCCCAGCACGTTGTTGATGCTGCCCGACGTCACGTTGGACGTCGGCGCGCCCGGCAGGCTGTTCGACGGATCGCGGCGGAAGACGTACTGCGTGTCGAACAGGTTGCGGCCCCACAGCGCGACCGTCATCGTCTGCCTGCCGTCGCCCAGCGCGATGTCGGCCAGCGCGACGCGGCCGTTGACCAGGAACGACGCATCCGCCTTGGTCGCGAACTGGTCGAACGCCTGCGTCGCCTGCGCATAATTGGCGTCGAGGTGGAAGCGCAGGCGGGTGTCGCCCCCGCCGACGGGCAGCGCATAGTCGACCGCGCCCGACGCCGCGTTGCGCGGGGTGAAGACGATGTAGAAGTTCTGGAGAACCTGCGTGCTGGTGGTCACGCCGCCGCTGGTGACGCTGTTGGTGATGAGCACCGGCGGAATGCGGGTATAGGTATAGGCGTAGGAGGCGTTCAGCGTCAGATTCTCGACCGGCTGCACCGTCAGCTCCGCCTCGACGCCGCGGATCCTGGTGGTGCCGGGGGCATTGATCGTGACCAGGTTGTTGAAATTGCCGGTCGCGGTCGTCTGGATCGAGCTGATGTCGACTTGGCTGTCCTTGCGGTCCATGATATAGCCCGCCAGGTTCAGGCGCACGCGGCGGTCCCAGAACTGCGTCTTCAGCCCCACCTCGTAGGACTTCACGTCCTCCGGGTTGAACGCCTGATAGTTGGACGTGCGCGAGCTGGCGCCGCCGGCGCGATAGCCGGTCGCGTATTTGGCGTAGGCGTGGACGTCGCTGGTGAAATCATAGGCCAGCGTCACCATCGGGTTGAAGCGATCCCAGCTGGCGTCGAGCAGACGATAGCCGTTGGCCGCTGCCGCAGCGGTGTTGGTCACGTAATTGACGTTGCGCGAGAACAGCAGCGCCCCGCGCTTCACGTCGTGCGTGTAGCGACCGCCTGCGGTCAGGTGCAGCGCGTCGGTCGCGTTCCACGTCACTTGGCCGTAGGCGGCATAGCTCTTCGACACCACGGCGGAGGCGCGGTCGATCGAGCGGCAACCGGGCTGCGACCCTGCCGGCGACGTGGTGCCACCGACCGGCTGCCCGTTCACGACGGTGAACCCGGTCGTGACCATCGTGCACGGGTCGAGCACGGTGATCTGCCCGTTCGCGCTGTTGTAGAAGTTGGAGTTGGGCGTCGCGGCGTCGTCGCTGACGTGTTCGTTGAAGTAGAACAGCCCGGCGACGTAATCGAACTGGCCGGCGGTGCCGACCGCCTGCAATTCCTGACTGAACTGGCGCTGGCGCAGATCGGCGAGCGAATAGCGGCTGAACAGCTGCCCGTTGAACAGCGTGCCGTTGATGACGACGTTGCCGGGGTTGAACACGGGCACGCGGTGCGCACCGCCCGAATTGTCCCACTGCGTCGCATCCACCCCGCGCCACGCGGTGATCGAGCGCAGCTCGACCTCGGGCGATAGCTTGTACTTCAGCACGTTGGTGAAGCCGTGCGTCTGGTCGATGCTGGGCTGCTGCGGCACGCCGATGTCGGCGGCTTTCATCCGGCTGTTGCCGTTGACGACGACGCCGGGCATCAGCGGCTTCACCGTCCCGGTCAGCGTCGTATACGCGGTGCCCGGCAGGAAGCAGGCGGGCGCGGCGGACTGCGCACCCGCGACGCAGCCGTTGGGATTGTAGTTCAGCAGCTGGCTGTAGAAGGGCGAGTTGCGGTCGCTGGCGACGTCGTAGGAGAAATCGTCGGTCAGCCCGTCGATCGGCGCCCAGCGCACCGCGACGCGCCCGCCGCGGCGATCGTAGTAATTCCAGCCGGTCTGCCCCGCGAGCGGGTTCGTCGTCGTCGCGCCCTGATACTGGACCACGCCGTCCAGCTTCACGCTGAAGTTCCGGTAGCTCGGCAGGTCGAGGTGCAGCTCGCCGTTATACGCACCGTAATTGCCGATGCCGGCGCGCACGCGCCCGCCGAATTCGCCCGACGGCCCCTTGGTGACGATGTTGAGCGCGCCGCCCTCGGTATTGCGCCCGAACAGCGTGCCCTGCGGCCCCTTGAGCACCTCGATCCGCTCGACGTCGAACAGCGCGGCGTTCAGCCCGTGCTGGCGGCCCAGATAGACGCCGTCGACATAGATGCCGACGCCCTGCTCGCGTGCGGGCTGGTTGGCGTCGAGCGGCACGATGCCGCGGATGCCGATCGTCAGCGCGCTCTGGCGCGCCTCGAACGTGGCGACGCGCAGCGACGGCGCGCCGCCGTCGGCCAGGTCGTACAGGCTCTGGACGTGGCGATCGACCAGCGCAGGCGCACCCAGCACCGTGATCGCGACGGGGGTCTGCTGCAGGTTCGTCTCGCGGCGGGTGGCGGTGACGACGATGTCCGCCATCTGCTCGCCCTCGGCCGCAGGTGCATCGGCCGGTGCGGCCGCAGGCTCGGCGACCGCAGCCGGCGTCGTGGCGTCGGTCGCGGCGAAGGCGGCGGTGGGTGCGAGGGTGGCGGCAAAGCCTGCAAGAAGGCGCGCACGCACGCTCGAACGGAAGGTCATGGTCGTAAGGTCCCCTTGGTCGCCGATCTGGCTGCGAAGGGGCCGTTAAAGTGATTCGGCGGCGGCGCGGTGACACTTCGATGACGTGCGACCGCACCGTCATCTCATCTTCGCCTCATATTTCTTGCGATCGGGGGCCCATGCGTCATGATGCGGCGCCCCCTTCCGAAGGGCAAGAGACGTGCGAATTGACAGCGCTGGACAATCACGACGGTCTGGAGGACACCGTCACGTACGTGATATACGGATATAGGGGGGAATGTCGGGCATGACGCTTTCGACGATCGATCTGGCGGTGGTGATCGCCTATGCGGTGGGCATCTTCGCGCTGGCGCAGTGGGTGAGCCGCGACAAGGCGGGCGAGACGAAGGATTCGTCGGACTATTTCCTGGCGT
>CAJYKB010000089.1 GCA_913774925.1 uncultured Sphingomonas sp.
CGAACGGGGGGATGGTGCCCTATACCGCCTTCTCGACGCTGGAATGGGCGAATGCGCCGGTGCAGCTGACGCGCTACAATGGCCAGCCCGCGATGCAGATCCAGGGCAGCCCGGCGCCGGGGCAGAGCACCGGCGCGGCGATGGAGGCGATGGAGGCGATCCATGCCAAGCTGCCGCCGGGGACGACGCTGGAATGGACCGGCCTGTCCTATGAGGAGCGGCTGTCCGGGGGGCAGGCGCCCGCGCTCTACGCGCTGTCGCTGCTGATCGTGTTCCTGTGCCTCGCCGCGCTCTACGAAAGCTGGTCGGTGCCGATCTCGGTCCTGCTGGTGGTGCCGCTGGGCGTGCTGGGCGCGCTGCTGGCGGCGGCGATGACGGGGCTGAACAACGACATCTACCTCCAAGTCGGGCTCATCACCACGATCGGCGTGTCGGCCAAGAATGCGATCCTGATCGTCGAATTTGCCGAAGAGCGCATCGCCGAGGGGATGAGTGCGTTCGATGCGGCGGTGGAGGCGGCGAAGCTGCGGCTGCGCCCGATCCTGATGACCAGCCTCGCCTTCATGTTCGGCGTGCTGCCGCTGGCGGTGTCGACGGGCGCGGGCGCGGGCGGGCAGAACGCGATCGGGCGCGCGGTGGTGGGCGGCATGTTCACCGCGACCGTGCTCGCGATCTTCCTGGTGCCGATGTTCTTCGTCGTCGTGCTGCGGCTGTTCGGCCAGCACAAGAAGGAGCCGGCGCGCGAGGAGCGTGGCGACGGCGGCGACCATCAACCGGCTCATGAAGGGGCCTGACGTGACCAAGCGTAATCGTTTCGCGGCGCTGCTGGCGCTGTCCACCGCACTGGCGGGCTGCAACCTCGCGCCGAAGTACGAGCGCCCGACCGGCGCCATCCCCGCCGCGCTGCCCTCGGGCGGCGTCTATCCCGCCGCGGCGAGCGACGCGGCCGACGTCAGCAAGATCGGCTGGCGCGATTTCTTCCTCGACGACCGGCTGCGGCAGGTGATCGCGGCGGGGCTGGCCAACAACCGCGACCTGCGCGTCGCGGCGGCCAAAGTGTTGCAGGCGCGCGCGCAATATCGCGTCACCCGCGCCGATCTGGTGCCGACCACCACGGTCAACGGATCGGCCACCTTCACCAACAATCTGTTCGGTGCGGCCGGCGCGCAGGGTGGCGCCGCCGGTGGCGGGACCGGGAGCGGCACGGCCACCGGCGGGGCCGGCGGCGCGGGGGCGGGCACCGGTGCGGGCGTCGGCACCGCATCGTCCTCGAACATCGAATTCTTCTCGGTCAACGCCGGCTTCTCCGCGTTCGAGCTCGACCTGTTCGGGCGCATCCGCAACCAGAACCGCGCCGCGCTGGAGAGCTATTTCGCGTCGGAGGAGGCGCAGCGCACCGCGCGGATCAGCCTGATCGCGGAGATCGCGACCGCGTGGCTGACGCTGGCGTCCGATCAGGACCAGCTGCGGCTCGCGCGCGACACGCTGAAGGCGTTCGAGGAAACGCAGCGCCTCACCAGCGCGCAATTCCGCATCGGCGTCGCCTCCGAGCTGGAAGCGCGGCAGGCGGAGACGAACTATCAGTCGGCGCGCAACGACATCGCCGCACTGACTGCGCAGATCGCGCGCGACCAGAATGCGCTGAACCTGCTGGTCGGCACGACCGTCCCCGCGGGGCAGCTGCCGACCGGGCTGTCGGTCGAGACGGTGACGCGCGACGCGCTGCCCGCGGGCATTTCGTCCGACGTGCTGCTACGCCGCCCCGACGTGCTCCAGGCCGAGCATCAGCTGATCGCGCAGAACGCCAATATCGGCGCGGCGCGCGCGGCGATGTTCCCGACGATCTCGCTCACCGCCACGCTGGGGACGATCTCGACGGCGCTGTCGGGGCTCTTCGGCGGGGGCAGCTTCACCTATACCGGTGCGCCGTCGATCGGCGTGCCGCTGTTCGACGGCGGGCGGCGGCAGGGCAACCTCGACTATGCCCGCGCGTCGCAGCAGGCGGCGGTCGCGACCTATGAGAAGACGATCCAGACCGCCTTCCGCGAGGTGGCCGACGCGCTGGCGCAGCGCGGCACGATCGGCGAGCAGGTCGCGGCGCAGACCGCCCGCGCCAATGCGGCGCAGGTCGCGGCGCGGCTGTCCGACGCGCGCTACCGCGCCGGAGTCGATTCGTTCCTGGTGTCGCTCGATGCGCAGCGTACTGCCTATGCGGCCCAGCAACAGCTGGTGACGACCCGGCTGACCCGCGCCAGCAACCTTGTCGAGCTGTACCGGTCGCTCGGCGGCGGGCTCGACTGACCCACTTGCACTGCGGAGCGTTTGGCGTACTCTACCGTGCGTCCGTCAGGACGAGGAGAGAGCCGATGATGCCGCAAGAGCGCAACGGCGACGAGGCGATGGTCATCCTGCAGACGCTGCTGTGCATGCTGCGGGAGAAGAACCTGTTGTCGCGCGCCGATATCGAGGAATTGTGCGACCGCGTCGCGATGCGCGCGGCGCAGGCCGAACGCGATCCCATCCCCTGCTGCGCCACCGCCGCGCGCGCCGCCGCCGACGAGATGGCGAAGATCGGGACGTACATCGGACGGCATTACGGGGGCAAGCACCGGCGGATGTGACGCGCGTCACGCCGGATCGAATCGCTACCGTACGTCCATCTTGACCGTCATGCCGGACCTGTTCCGGCATCCACCGGTCCGCGCCCGCATTCGCCACTGAGTATGCGGGACAGTGGACCCCGGAACAGGTCGAGACATCTGCGAAACTCAGTTCCCTTGTTCCCCGGCGCAGGCCGGGGCCCAGCTGGGGGGCGGTGATAACATACCGAAAAGCCACGCCAACTGGGCCCCGGCCTGCGCCGGGGAACCGCGACATTGTCGGGCGATTCGCGACTTTCGCAGAGGGCTCGAACAGGTCCGGGGTGACGACCGGCACCCGCCTCAATCCAGCCGCTTCGCCAGCTCCACGTTGAGCCCCAGCGCCAGCAGCGTGCCCAGCGCGCCCGACAGCAGGTAGCCGCCCGCCGCGACCAGCCCGAACGCCTGCGTCAGCGCTAGCGCGGCGAGCGGGGCGAAGCCCGCGCCGAACAGCCATGCGAGGTCGGACGTGATCGCTGCGCCGGTATAGCGCGCTCGCTTGGGGAAATTGTTGGTCACCGCGCCTGACGACTGGCCGAACGACAGGCCGAGCAGGATGAATCCCATCACCATGAACAGCACCTCGCCCGCGCTGCCTGCGCTCAGCAGCTGCGGCGCGAACCCGCTGAACGCCGCGATGCCCGCCGCGGTATAGCCCAGCAAACTGCGGCGCCCGATCCGGTCCGCCAGCACCCCCGACAGCACGATCGCGCCGAGCCCGAAGGCGGCGCACACCATCTCGATCACCAGGAAGCGCGCGATGCTCTCCTGCGTGTAAAGCGCCACCCACGACAGCGGGAAGACCGTGACCATGTGGAACAACGCGAAGCTGGCGAGCGGGGCAAAGGCGCCGATGACGATGTTGCGCCATTGCGCCTTCACCGTCGCGGTGACGCGCGACGGGGTCAGCTCGCGGTTCTTGAACATCTCCGCATATTCGGGCGTCACCACGATGCGCAGCCGCGCGAACAGCGCGACGACGTTGAGCGCGAAGGCGACGAAGAACGGATAGCGCCAGCCCCAGGACATGAAGTCCTCCGGCGGCAGGACCGAGACGAAGAACGCGAAGAGCCCGCTCGCCACCATCAGCCCCATCGGCGCGCCCAGCTGCGGCACCATCGCCCACCAGCCGCGCTGCTTGTCGGGCGCGTTGAGCGCCAGCAGCGAGGGCAGCCCGTCCCATGCGCCGCCCAGCGCGATCCCCTGGCCGATGCGGAACAGCGCCAGCAGCAGCGCCGAAGCGATCCCGATCGAGGCGTAGCTGGGCAGGAACGACATCAGCACGGTCGAGGTGCCGAGGAGGAACAGCGCCATCGTCAGCTTCGTGCCGCGGCCGTAGCGGCGGTCGAGCGCCATGAAGATCTGAGTCCCGATCGGGCGCGCGATGAACGCGAGCGGGAAGAGCGCGAACGACCACAAGGTCGCGCTCACCCGGTCCATGAACGGGAAAACGACCGTCGGGAACACCAGCACCGAGGCGATGGCATAGACGAAGAAGTCGAAGAATTCCGACGTGCGCCCGATGATGACGCCGATCGCGATCTCGCCGGGACGGACCTGATGCTCCGCATGGGTGTTGACGGCGCGGGCATCGCGTTCGAGCGATGCGGAAGAAGCGGTGGTCATCAAATGGTTCCGATCGGACGTAGTGATGCTCGCTGTAGCGCAACGCCCACAACGATGGGATGGGACAAAATGTCCTATTCCGCTGCACCGCACAAAAGCCTAGGCGCCCGATCATGACCCGCCGTCCCCTCCGTCGCCTGCCTCTCGCCCGCCTGGGTGCGGTGGCGGCGCTCGTCGCGCTCGCCGGCTGCAACACCGTGGTGATGAACCCGGCGGGCGATGTCGCGCGCCAGCAATCGTCGCTGATCGTGTGGTCGACGGTGCTGATGCTGCTCATCATCGTCCCCGTCATGGCGCTGACCGTGCTGTTCGCGTGGCGCTATCGCGAGGGGGCGAAGGACGCCAAGTACGAGCCGAACTGGGATCACTCGACCGGGCTGGAGCTGGTGATCTGGGCGGCGCCGCTGCTCATCATCATCGCGCTGGGGGCGCTGACCTGGGTCAGCACGCATCTGCTCGACCCCTATCGCCCGCTCGACCGCGTCGCGCCGGGCAAGCCGGTCACCGCCGCGATCCGCCCGCTGGAGGTGGAGGTGGTGTCGCTCGACTGGAAGTGGCTGTTCATCTACCCCGAACAGGGGATCGCGACGGTCAACGAGCTGGTGGTCCCGGTCGATCGCCCGGTGCGGTTCCGCATGACCTCGTCCAGCGTGATGAACACGCTCTGGATCCCGTCGATGGCGGGGATGATCTACACCATGCCGGGGATGGAGACGCAGCTGCACGGTGTGCTCAACCGCACCGGCAGGTTCGAGGGGCGGTCGGGCAATTACAGCGGCGCGGGCTTCTCCGACATGTGGTTCTGGACCCATTCGGTGACCCCGGCGCGCTTCGACCAGTGGGTCGCGGGGGTGAAGCGCCAGCCGCGCGCGCTGAACCAGGCGGCCTATCTCCAGCTGGAGAAGCCGAGCGAGAAGGTGCGCCCGATCGGCTTCGGCACGGTCGACCTCACGCTCTTCCGCCGCGTCGTCGGCATGTGCGTCAAGCCCGGCACCGATTGCATGCAGGCCATGTCGCACGGCGGCCCCGCGGTGAACGACCGCGCGCCGCGCGCCGGCGAGGCGGAGGGCGCGCTGACCCGAGAGCCGGGCGAGAAGGGCGAGAGCCCGCACTTCACCGCGCCGCATGGCAAGGCCGGCGGCGCCAGCGACACCGATAGCGGCGCCAATCGCAACATGACGCACAACGTCATCACCATCCCCGCGCCGCTGACCGGCGCCACCGCCCGCACGGAGGGCTGAGGACCATGTCGGACGACCTCATCAAGACGATCTTCGGGCGGCTGTCGCTCGACAGCCTGCCGCTGCACGAGCCGATCGTCGTCGGCACCTTCGTGGTGGTGGCGCTGGGCGGCCTCGCGCTGCTGGGCGCGCTGACCTACTTCAAGTTGTGGCGCTACCTGTGGACCGAATGGTTCACCAGCGTGGACCACAAGAAGATCGGCATCATGTACATCATCCTGGCGATCGTGATGCTGCTGCGCGGCTTCTCCGATGCGATCATGATGCGCATCCAGCAGGCGATCGCGTTCAACGGCAGCGAGGGCTATCTGAACGCGCACCACTACGATCAGGTGTTCACCGCGCACGGCGTCATCATGATCTTCTTCGTGGCGATGCCGTTCGTCACGGGGCTGATGAACTATGTCGTCCCGCTTCAGATCGGCGCGCGCGACGTCAGCTTCCCGTTCCTGAACAATTTCAGCTTCTGGATGACCGCGGCGGGCGCGGTCACGGTGATGGCCAGCCTGTTCGTCGGCGAGTTCGCGCGCACCGGCTGGCTGGCGATGGCGCCGCTCTCCGGGCTGGATTATTCCCCGGACGTCGGCGTCGACTATTACATCTGGGCGCTCCAGATCGCGGGCGTCGGGACATTGCTGTCCGGCGTCAACCTGATCGCGACTATCGTGAAGATGCGCGCGCCCGGCATGGGCCTGATGAAGATGCCGATCTTCACCTGGTCGGCGCTGGTCACCAACGTGCTGATCGTCGCCGCCTTCCCGGTGCTGACCGCGGTGCTCGCGATGCTCAGCCTCGACCGCTACGTCGGCACCAACTTCTTCACGAACACCGGCGGGGGCAACCCGATGATGTACGTGAACATGATTTGGATCTGGGGCCACCCGGAGGTCTACATCCTGATCCTACCCGCGTTCGGCGTGTTTTCCGAAGTGGTCTCGACCTTCTCGGGCAAGCGGCTGTTCGGCTATACGTCGATGGTCTATGCATTGATCGTCATCTGCATCCTGTCGTATCTCGTCTGGCTGCACCATTTCTTCACGATGGGATCGGGCGCCAGCGTCAACAGCTTCTTCGGCATCACGACGATGATTATCTCCATCCCCACGGGGGCGAAGATCTTCAACTGGCTGTTCACGATGTACCGCGGGCGCATCCGCTTCGAGCTGCCGATGATGTGGGCGATCGCCTTCATGCTGACGTTCGTGATCGGCGGGATGACCGGCGTGATGCTGGCGGTGCCGCCGGCGGACTTCCAGTTCCACAACTCGCTGTTCCTGGTCGCGCATTTCCACAACGTCATCATCGGCGGCGTGCTGTTCGGGATGTTCGCGGGCGTGAATTACTGGTGGCCCAAGGCCTTCGGGTTCAAGCTGGACAGGAAGTGGGGCACGATCAGCTTCTGGTGCTGGGTCGTCGGCTTCTGGGTTGCGTTCGCGCCGCTCTACCTGCTCGGGCTGATGGGCGTGACGCGTCGCCTGCGCGTGATCGGCGACCCGTCGCTCCAGCCGCTGTTCGTGATCGCGGGGATCGGCGTCGCGATCGTCGCCGCCGGGATCGGGGCAATGCTGATGCAATTCTACGTCAGCATCCGCGACCGAGAGAAGCTGCGCGATGTCACCGGCGATCCGTGGAACGGGCGCACGCTGGAATGGGCGACCTCCTCGCCACCCCCGGCGTACAATTTCGCCTTCACACCGGTCATCCACGACCTGGACGCATGGTACGACATGAAGGAGCAGAAGGCGGCGCGCCCGACCAGCGGCTACCGCGCGATCCACATGCCGAAGAACACCGCGGCAGGCGTGGTGCTGGCCGGACTGTCGCTGGTCTTCGGGCTGGCCATGATATGGTACATCTGGTGGCTGGCCGCGGTGTCGTTCGTAGGGATCGTCGGCTATGCGATCTGGCACACGTTCGACTACGACCGCGACTTCCACATTCCGGTGGAGGACGTGATGCGGTCCGAGGATGCGCGCACCCGCGCGCTCGCGGCGGCGGAGGTCTGAGGCGATGACTGCTATCACGCCCCCCGCCGCCGACGCGCCCGTCTATTACGAGCTGGACGAGCATCCCCATGCGCCGGGCGCCAGCACGATGCTGGGCTTCTGGCTCTACCTGATGAGCGACTGCCTCATCTTCGCGATGCTGTTCGCCGCGTACGGCGTCTACGGCGGCAGCTTCGCGGGCGGGCCGGGGCCGCGCGAGCTGTTCGACCTGGGCCTCGTGGCGGTCAACACCACCATGCTGCTGCTGTCGTCGATCACCTATGGCTTCGCGATGATCGCGATCGACGAGAAGCGGCAGAAGGCGGTGCTCGGCTGGCTGGCGGTCACCGCGCTGTTCGGTGCGGCGTTCCTCTCGATCGAGCTGTACGAGTTCAGCCACCTGATCCACGAAGGCGCCGGCCCGACGCGGTCGGCGTTCCTGTCGTCCTTCTTCCTGCTGGTCGGCACCCACGGGCTGCACGTCACCTTCGGCATGATCTGGCTGGCAATGCTGATGGTGCAGGTGGTGCGCCGCGGGCTGATCGCGGACAATGTCCGTCGGCTGCAGTGCCTGTCGATGTTCTGGCACTTCCTCGACGTCGTGTGGATCGGCGTCTTCACCTTCGTCTATCTGCTGGGAGTGCTGCGGTGAGCGCGCGCAACGATACGCCGTTCCACGGCGCAGAGGATCATGCCGGCCATGACGAGCACGGCGGCGCCGCACACGGGTCGCGCCGCGGCTATGTCATCGGCTTCGTCCTGTCGGTGCTGCTGACCGCGCCCGCGTTCGCGCTGGTCATGACAGGCGTGATCGCGGATCCGCGCATCACCGCCGGGATCGTCACCGCACTGGCGGCGGTGCAGATCGTCGTCCACATGGTCTACTTCCTCCATATGAACAGCAAGTCGGAGAGCGGCTGGACGCTGATGGCGCTGATCTTCACCGCGATCATTGTGCTGATCGCGATCGCGGGGTCGCTGTGGGTGATGTTCAACATGAACCTGAACATGATGCCACAGGGGATGATGGACGCCATGTGATGCGCGCGCGCTGGCCCCTCGTCGCACTGGCCGCCCTGGCGGCAGTGCTGTTCGCGGGGCTGGGAGTGTGGCAGGTCGAGCGTCGCGCATGGAAGCTGGCGCTGATCGATCGCGTCGAGGCGCGGCTGGTAGCGGCGCCCGTCGTGGCGCCGCGGACGGCATCGGACGCCGATTCCTACACCCGCGTGCGCGCCGCCGGGCGCTGGGTGCCGCGCGCGCCGGCCTATGTGCAGGCCGTCACCGATCTCGGTCCCGGCTTCTGGGTCGTCGCACCGCTCACGACCGACCGTGCCACGATCCTGGTCAATCGCGGCTTCGTACCCGCCGGCATGCGCGTCGCGCCCGCGACCGGCCCTGCCATCGTCACCGGGCTGCTTCGCGTCACCGAGCCCGGCGGCGCGTTCCTGCGCAGGAACGACCCGCGCGCGGATCGCTGGTTCTCGCGCGATGTCGCCGCCATTGCCGCGGCGAGGCGACTGGGCGCCGTCGCCCCCTATTTCATCGATGCCGATGCCCGCACGTCGTCGCAATGGCCGCGCGGCGGGCTGACCATGGTGCGCTTCCGCAACAATCACCTCGTCTACGCGCTGACCTGGTTCGCGCTGTCGGCGATGACCGCCTGGTTCGCGTGGCGGCTGGCGCGCGGCCCCCGCGCATGATGCCGCTTCGCGCCTCGCTGCCCGCGGGGGAGGGCAACGTCCGCCTGCTCGCGATCCTGCGCTGGCTGGCAGTCGGGGGGCAGCTGGCGACGATCCTGACCGTCCATATCGGGCTGGGCGTACGCCTGCCGCTGGTGCCGATGCTGGGCGCGTTGGGGGTGCTGGTGGCGCTGAATCTCGCCTTGCTCGCCTCGCCGTGGCTGGGCGCGCAGGCCGGGCCGCGACGCCTGTTCGCGATGCTGCTGGTCGACGTCGCGTGCCTGACGACGCAACTCTATCTCAGCGGGGGTGTGACCAACCCGTTCGTCACGCTGTATCTGTTGCAGGTCGTGCTCGCCGCGGTGCTGCTGCCCGCCTGGGCCAGCTGGACGCTGGTCGGCGTCACCGTCGCGCTGTTCGCCTGGCTGGCGACGTTCGCGCCGCCGTTCGCGCTGCCGCCGTCCTGGGCGTCGACGCTTTCGGTGCCCTATGTCGCGGGCAGCTGGTTCAACTTCGCGCTCGCCGCGTCGCTGCTGGTGCTGTTCGTCACCCGTATCGTGCGCAACCTGTCGCAGCATGACGCGCGCCTGGCCGCCATGCGACAGCGCGCGGTGGAGGAGGAGCATATCGTCCGCATGGGGCTGCTGGCGAGTGGGGCGGCGCATGAGCTGGGCACGCCGCTCAGCTCGATCGCGGTGATGCTGGGCGACTGGCGGCACGAACCGGCGATCGCCGCCAACCCCGCGCTCGTCGCCGACCTCACCGACATGGCGGCGGAGGTCGCGCGCTGCAAGGACATCCTGTCGCAGGTGCTGCTCGCCTCGGGCGAGGTGCGCGGGGACGCCCCCGTGCGCGCGACGCTGCGACACTTCCTGTCCGGTCTGGTCGCCGACTGGCGCCATGCCGGCGCGGAGGCGGTGTACGAGCATCTGATGTCGGCCGATCCGCGCATCGTCGCCGACCGCGCGCTGGCGCAGACGATCACCAACCTGCTCGACAATGCTGCGGAGGCCGGCGCGACGCGGATCGCGCTGTGCGCGGCGCTCGACGGCGATCGGCTGATCCTGTCGGTGCGCGACGACGGCCGCGGCTTCGCGCCCGACATCCTCGACGGCATCGGCAAGCCCTATGTCAGCACCAAGGCGCGCCGGGGTGCCGGGCTGGGACTGTTCCTGGCGACCAACGTCCTGCGCACGCTGGGCGGCACCGTGTCCGCGCGCAACCGCGCCAGCGGCGGGGGCGAGGTGGTGCTGGCGCTGCCGCTCGCCGCGGTCGCGATCCCGGAGGAAGGCGTATGACCGAGCCACGGCGGCTCATCATCATCGAGGATGACGCGGTCTTCGCACGCACGCTGGCGCGCTCGTTCGAGCGGCGCGGCTACCGCGTGGTCGCGATCCCCGGCCCCGCGGAGCTGGACGAGGCGCTCGCCACGTTGCGCCCCGATCACGCGGTGGTGGACCTGAGGCTCGGCAACGCCTCCGGCCTGACCTGTGTCGGGCGGCTCCACGCGGCCGACCCGGCGATGCGGATCGTCGTGCTGACCGGCTTCGCCAGCATCGCCACCGCGGTGGAGGCGGTGAAGCTGGGCGCGACCAATTACCTCAGCAAACCGGCCAACTCGGACGATATCGAGGCCGCGTTCCAGGCGACGACGGAGGGCGACGCCAGCGTCGATGTGGTCGCCGCGCCCACCTCGCTGCGCACGCTGGAGATGGAGCATATCCACCAGACGCTCGCCGACTGCGACTTCAACGTGTCGGAGGCGGCGCGCCGGCTGGGGATGCACCGGCGCACGCTGGCGCGCAAATTGGGTAAGCGACACCTGTAACGCGTCCATTTTTACAAACTTGGGCTAGCGAAGCGTCCCATCTTGCGACAACATGCCGCTCCAAGCGTTGATGATGCGTCCGGGCGTTTACCGGTCGTCAATTCGCTCGGGAGTAGACGAGTGGTGTAAAGGCACGCGGAAGGACCGTCTCATGGCATTGGTAGCCACTCTCTACAGCGACGATGCCCGCGGGTCGGAACGCCGTCAGGTGGAGCTGGATGGCACGTTGCGCGGTCCCGCGCACACGCCGCACGACGTCCTGGTCAGCGAATTGTCCTCCACCGGGTTCCGCGTTCCCGCGACCGGCGCGCTGTCGGTCGGGTCGCGCATCACCCTGGGGCTGAGCGGCGTCGGCGCCCGCGCGGCGCGCATCGTCCGGCTGGCCGGCGAAGAGCAGTTCGGCTGCGAATTCATTTCGCCGCTGTCACCCGGCGAGCTCGCGGCGGCGCTCGATGCACCCCCGGCGGAGCTGATCCGGTTCCCGCAGACCGCGATGGTCGCCCCCGCCGATGCGCTGCCGGAGCCGGACGTGGGCCGCTTCCCGGGGCCGGTACGACTGGCGGTGCTGATGGGCGGCGGGCTTGCCGCATGGGGCATCACCATCGCCGCGGCGGTGGCGCTCTTCTGATCCGATACGCGGCCGGATGCCTCAGGCCGGCGGGTCGGCCAGCATCCGCGCGACCTGCGCGGCGAAGGCATCGATCGCGAACGGCTTGGTCGTCAATTCCATGCCCTCGTCCAGGAAGTCGGAGCGGCGCGTCGCCTGCTCGGCATAGCCGGTCACGAACAGCACCTTCAGATCCGGCATCAGCGCGCGCGCGTGGCGCGCCACCTCGCGCCCGTCGATGCCCGGAAGTCCCACGTCGCTGACCAGCAGCCCGATGTCGGGTCGCGCGTCCAGCGCCGCGATCGCATCGCGTCCGTTCGCCGCCTCGATCACGCGGCAGCCCAGCCCCTCGAGCAGCTCGACAATCAGCATCCGCACCGCGGGCTCGTCCTCGACCACCATCACCATGGGCTCGCCAGCGATCCGCTCCGGCGGCAGCGGCGGCGCGGCGAGCGGTTCGGCCACGGCATCCACGGTGGCGCGGCGCAGATAGAGCGTGACGACGGTCCCCGCTCCCGGCTGCGACGCGATCCGCGCGCGGCCGCCGGTCTGGTGCATGAAGCCGTAGATCATCGACAGCCCCAGGCCGGTGCCGTGGCCGATCGGCTTGGTGGTAAAGAACGGCTCGAACGCCTTGGCGATCGTCTCGGGCGACATGCCGGTGCCGGTGTCGCCGACGCTCAGCGCGATATAGTCCCCTGGCTCCAGCGCGTCCGCCACGGCCTCGTCGCGATCGGCGATGCGCTGGATCGTGGTGGCGATCGTCAGCCGTCCGCCGTCCGGCATCGCATCGCGGGCGTTGATCGCCAGGTTGAGCAGTGCGCTGTCCAGCTGGTTGGCATCGGTCGTGGCCGTTGCGGTTTGCGCCGTCAGATCCAGCTCCAGCTCGACCGCCTCGCCCAGCGTGCGGCGCAGCAGGTCCTCCAGCGACACGATCGCGCGGTGGACGTCGACGGCGCGCACGTCGAGCGACTGACGCCGCGAAAAGGCGAGCAGGCGCTGCGTCAGCCCGGCAGCGCGCTGCGCGGAGCCGGCCGCAGCGTCGATATAGCGGTCGACGCGCTCCATCCGCCCATCGGCGATGAAGCGCCGCACCAGGTCCAGGCTGCCGATCACCCCCGTCAGCAGATTGTTGAAATCGTGTGCGATCCCGCCGGTCAGCTGGCCGACCGCCTCCATCTTCTGGCTCTGGCGCAGCTGATCCTCGGCCAGCGCCAGCGCGCGGAGCTGGCGATGCTCCACCGTCACGTCGCGCAGCACGGCATAGGTCATGCCGTCGCGCGGCACCGCGTGCCATGACAGCCAGCGATACTCGCCGTCGCGCGTGCGGTGGCGCACCTGCAATCCCGTCACACGCTCGCCCCGCGCCAGCATCGCCAGCGCCCCGGCGACCGCCTCGCGATCCTCGTCATGGACGTGATCGGCCACCGCGCGGCCCGTCAGCGCCTCGATCGTCCAGCCCAGCGTGTCCTGCCACGCCGGGTTCAGCTCGCGGTAGCGGCCGTCCGCGTCGATCACGCACAGCAGGTCCGGCGTCGCCTGCCAGATCTGGTCGCGCTCGCGGGTGCGCTCCGCCACGGTTTCCTGTAGTCCGCGCTCGAAATCCTTGCGCTCGGTCTGATCGAGCATCGCGCCGATCATCCGTAGCGCACGCCCCTCGTCGTCGCGGATCACATAGCCGCGGTCGCGCACGTCGGCGTAGCTGCCATCGGCGCGGCGGAAGCGGTAGTCGCCCGACCAGGCGCTGGCGCTGCCGTCGATGACGGCGTGGATGCCGCGATCGATGCGCTCGCGGTCGGCGGGATGGATCTGGTCCAGCCACCATCGCCCGCTGCCCTCCGCCTCGGCACGGTGGTGCCCATAGGCGGAGGTCAGCGCCTCGTTCCATTGCACGTGATCGCGGGTCAGATCCCAGTCCCAGATCGCGTCGTTGGTCGCACGGTTGGCGAGCCGCAGCCGTTCCTCCGTCTCGCGCAATACCGCCTCGGCGCGGCGCTCGAGGGTCACGTCCTGTACCGTGCCGATCAGGCGCACGGGCATGTCGCCCTCGAACATCACCATGCCGCGCGCGCGCACATACCGCTCGATGCCGTCGGTCAGCCCGATGGTGCGACATCCGATGTCGAACAGCCGCGATCCGATCGGATCCAGCGCCGCCTCGACCGCGGCGATCGCATGCGCACGATCGTCCGGATGCAGTCCCGCGACGAAGGCGCCCTCGTACGTGACCGGCGCGCCCGGCGGCAGCCCGAACAGCTCGCGGCAGCGGTCATCCCACTCCAGCCGATCCTGATGCGGGGCATAGTCGAACTGGCCCAGCCGTGCCGCGCGCGTGGCCAGCTCCAGCCGTTCGCGGTGCGCGGCCAGCGACGCGCGCGCCTCATGCTCGCGCGTCACGTCCTGCGCGAAGCCGAACCACTCGACCAGCGTGCCGTCGCGGTCCAGCATCGGCACCGCGCGCGACCGTGCCCAGCCGATCGACCCGTCCGCACGGCGGATGCGGTGCTCCATGTCCAGGGCACGCCCCTCGCGCAGCGCATCGGCCGCCTGCCCCAGGACCGCATCGCGCTCGGACGGCAACAGGTAGCGTTCGGTCCAGTCGGTCGATGGCGACAGCGTGTCCGCCAGCAGCCCGCGCCCCTCCAGCATCCGCAGCTCGCTCCAGTCGGGGCTCATGCGATAGATGACATCGGCGCCGGTCGCGGCCAGCGCGCGGAACCGCGCCTCGCTTTCGCGCAGCCGCTCGGTTTCGCGCTCCAGTTCCTGCGTGACGCGGACCCGCTCGGTCACCTCGGTCACATAGTCCAGAAAGCCGACGACCGCTCCGTGCTGGTCGTGCAACGGGCTGAAGCCGAAGCTCCACCACGTATCCTCGCTCGCGTCGCCGGAGCCGGCGCGGAACAGCACGTCCTCGAGCAGCGTCGCCCGCCCCGCCAGCGCTTCCGCGACAAGCGGTGCGAACGACACCCACACGTCGCCCCACACCTCGCGCACCGGGCGCCCGATCGTGTCGGAGCGGCGGCCGTCGATGATCGCGGCATAGGCGTCGTTGTAGAGGAAGGTGAGGTCCGATCCCCAGCCGATGCACATCGCGCTGCGCGACGACAGCATCATGTCGACGATCGCGCGCAGCGATGCGGGCCAGTCCGCCATCGCGCCGAGCGGGGTCTGCGCCCAGTCGAATGCCGCGATCGCCGCGCGCATCGACGGACGCCGCGCCGCCGCGGGTGTCGCAGGAGAGTCGCTTTCCGAAACGGGCACCATATCGGCGATCATATCGCGTGACCCATTTCTAGCTACTCGATTCGAACCGTTTGTACGCTTGTCTTCGCGCCGGTCGGCGATACGCTGGCGTGAGGACGGCGGCGACGAGTTTCGGGGTGCTACGATGCGATACACGATGACGGTGATGGCGGCGGCGGCCGTAGCGGTCGCGGCCCCGGCGCAGGCCGCCCCCCGTGCCGGCGGCGATGCCGCCGCCGAGGCGCAGGCGCTCGACATCGCGAAGCGCGCGATCGCGTTCCGCAGCGTGGCGGGGCCGGGCAATCAGACGCCGCAGCTGGCCGCCTATCTGAAATCGGTGCTGGTCGCGGGCGGGTTCGCGGCGAACGAGGTGACGATCACCCCGGTCGACGACACCGCCTATCTGATCGCACGCTGGCCGGGCAGCGACCCGAAGGCCAAGCCGCTGGTCGTCTCCGGCCATATCGACGTGGTGGAGGCCAAGCCGTCGGACTGGCAGCGCGATCCGTTCACCCCGGTGGTGGAGAACGGCTATCTCTACGGGCGCGGCGCCACCGACATGAAGCTGGATGCCGCGGTCGCGATGGCGACGCTGATCGCGATGAAGCGCGACGGCTATCGCCCGCGCCGCGATATCGTGCTGGAATTTTCCGGCGACGAGGAAACGCGCATGAAGACCAGCGCGCTGATCGCCGAGCAGCTGAAGAACGCCGAGATGGTCATCAACATCGATGGCGGCGGCGGTCGCTTCGGCGAGGACGGGAAGCCGCAGTTCTTCACCTGGAACGGCGCGGAAAAGACATACGCCGATTTCGAGCTGACCGTTACCAATCCCGGCGGCCATTCGTCGGCACCACGCCCGCTCAACGCGATCAACCAGCTGGCCGCCGCGCTGGTGCGCATCGGCAACTACCGCTTCACCCCGCAGGTGTCGGACGTGACGCGAACCTTCTTCCGCGAAGCCGCCAAGCAGAAGACCGGCGAGCTGGCCGCCGCGATGCGCGCCTTCGCCGCGGATCCGACCGACCAGAAGGCGATCGCGACGCTGGCCGCGGACCCCGCCTATGTCGGGCAGATCGGCACCACCTGCGTCTCGACGATGGTGTCGGGCGGGCATGCGCTCAACGCACTGCCGCAGCGCGCCACCGCCAACATCAACTGCCGCATCTTCCCCGGGGTCAAGCCCGCCGACGTCATGGCGACGCTGAAGACGGTCGCGGCCGAACCCGCAATGGCGATCCGCGACGTGACCGAGGGGTCGGTGGCGAACGACGCCTCGCCGATGCGCCCCGACTTCGTCGCCGCGGTGACGAAGGCGATGGCGGCGACGCGCCCCGGCGTTCCCGTCTTCCCCAGCATGTCGGCGGGCGCCAGCGACAGCATGTGGTTCCGCTATCACGGCGTGCCCAGCTATGGCGCCAGCCCGACCTTCATCAAGGAAGCGGACGATTTCAGCCACGGGCTGAACGAGCGGACGCCGGTGGAAAACATCGCTCCCGGCATCGCTTACTATCGCTCGCTGTTCACCGATCTGTCGAAATAGGTTCGGGGGGCGCCCTCGCTCCCCGACCGCCGTCATCCCCGCGAAGGCGGGGATCCAGACGCGCAGGTCGTCGAAAGGGCCGCCACGTCAGAGGTTATGGATTCCCGCCTTCGCGGGAATGACGGCGAGTGGGGGAGGGTGTTTTCCCTTCCCCGATACGTCACCCCAGCCTGCGCGGGATCTTTGCGAAGTCTTCGATGTGCTCCTGCGCAGGCAGGAGCCCAGGGTTGCTGATCCCATAGCCGTTGTTCTGCTTGATCCTGCGCTCCTGCCTTCGCAGGAGCACGGCGTGTAGCAGCGTGGTTGCAACCGTCCGGCCCTTAGCCGAGGCCCGCGTCCCTTCACACCTCGCAAGGACACGGGACCCCGGGGACGAGCCCCGGGGTGACGCACAGCCAGGCTCGATCTGCTGGTCGAGCTCGCCCCGCGTTACGCCGGCGCGCCGACCACGGTCTTCACCTCCATGAAGTCCGCCAGCCCATACTTCCCGTTCTCGCGCCCGTTGCCCGACTGCTTGTAGCCGCCGAACGGCGCCGCGATGTCGGGCGACCAGCTGTTGATCGTCACCAGCCCGGCGCGCAACTTGCCCGCGACCTCCGCGGCCTTGGCCGGATCGCCGGAGACGGTCGCCGACAGGCCGTATTCGGTGTCGTTGGCGATCCGTACGCCCTCCGCCAGATCGTCGTAGGTGGTGATCGTCGCCACCGGGCCGAACGTCTCCTCGCGCGCGATCCGCATGTCGGGGGTCACGTCGGTGAACAGCGTCGGCTGGATGAAGAAGCCCGAATTGCGCCCGTCGGGACGCCCCGGACCGCCCGTGACCAGTGTCGCGCCTTCGTCGATCGCGGACTGGATCAGCCCCTGGATCTTCTCGTACTGCGCCTTGTTGACGACCGGACCGATATGCTGGCCCTCGTCCAGCGGGTTGCCGACCTTGGTCTGCTCCATCATCGACTTCACGATCGCGGTGGCATCGGCGACCTGCGTCTTGTGGACCAGCAGGCGGGTCGGCGCGATGCAGCTCTGCCCCGAATTGGCGAGTACGCCAGCGACCGTCGGCGGCAGCACCTGCGCCAGATCGGCGCCCTCCAGCACCAGGTTCGCCGCCTTGCCGCCCAGCTCCTGATGGACGCGCTTGACCGTCGCGGCGGCGGCCTGCGCCACCGCGATGCCGGCGCGGGTCGATCCGGTGAAGCTCACCATGTCCACGTCGCGGTGCGCCGACAGCGCCGCACCCACGCCCGGCCCGTCGCCGTTGACCAGGTTGAACACGCCCGCGGGGACGCCCGCGGCATCCATGATCTCGGCCAGGATCGCCGCGCAGCCCGGCGCTTCCTCGCTCGGCTTCAGAATCATCGTGTCGCCCGCCGCTAGCGCCGGCGCGACCTTCGCGCAGATCTGGTTGAGCGGCCAGTTCCACGGCGTAATCATCGCCACCACGCCCAGCGGCTCGTGGACGACCTTGGCCTTGCCGACGGTCTCCTCGAAGGTGAATTCGTCCAGCGCCTTCAGCGTCGCGGCGAAATGCGCCAGGCCGGTGGGCGCCTGCGCCGCCATCGCCAGGCCCAGCGGCGCGCCCATCTCCTGCGCCATCGACCGCGCGAGATCGGGGATGCGCTTCTTGTATTCGGCGATGATCGCGCTCAGCAGCGCCTTGCGCTCGTCGACCGAGGTCTGCGACCACGTCTCGAACGCGCGGCGGGCGGCGGCGACCGCCTTGTCGACATCGGCGGCGGTGCCCAGCGTGATCTCGGTGCAGGGCTGCTCGGTCGCGGGATCGATCACCTGATAGGTACGCCCGCCCTCGCTCTCCACCCAGGCGCCGTCGATATACTGCTTCGGATAGCTCTGCATCGCTCTCTCCATGATCGGTTTGGCGCGATCATGCGGTTACGGCGATTGGGTTGCAAGGCGAAACGGGATGGGGCGTGTAACGTCCCGAAGCCGCAACGTCCTACGCCCCCAGCCGTCATTCCCGCGGAGGCGGGAATCCAGATGCGCAAGCGGCGCGGCTCGAGCCGTTACGGCAGCGTGTATGGATCCCCGCCTCCGCGGGCATGACGAAGGAGGGCGTGTCTTCCTCCTGCATCCATTACCCCCGCCGCAGCGCCCAGCGTACCATCCGGCTCATGCCCCCCGCGCCGGCCCGGATCGCGCGGCGGCCGAGCGGGGAGGGGCGTCGATCGTGCATCGCCGCGGCCCAGTCCGGCAGCAGGTCGACCGCCGCCGCGCTCGCCAGCGACAGCCCCGCGGCCTGCACCGCATCCTCGCCCGGTGCGAGCAACGCGTCGGCGACCGCGCGCACCCGATGGTCGCCGCGTAAGTGCGGGCGGAGCCGCGCAAAATATGTCGCCACCTCGGCGCGCGATCGCGGAACGTCGCGCGCGCCCAGCCGCTCGGCCACGATCGCGACATCCGCGACATAGCGGTCCTGCGCGACCGCGCTCAGCGTCGGATCGCGATAGCGCAGATAGGCGCGCAAGAAACTGTCCACCTCCGCGACATGGACCCAGGTCAGCAGCGCGGGGTCGTTGGCGTCATAGGGCGTGCCGTCCGGCAAAGCGCCGTGGACGCGGTCGTGGATCGCGCGGACATGCGCGATGGCGCGCTCCGCCGCGGCGGTCGAACCGAAGGTCGTGACCGCGATGAACTGCGCGGTGCGCCGCAGCCGCCGCAGCCGGTCGTGGCGGAAGTCGCTATGGTCCCACACGCCCGCCAGCGCGCCGGGGTGGAGCATCTGGAGCAGCAGGGCGGAGATGCCGCCGATCATCATCGCGGCGAAGTCGCCATGCACCGCCCAGGCGGGGGAGGTGGGTGCGATCAGCCCGGGGTCCCCGGACGGGCGCGTGAGGTCGATCTCGCCGCTGCCCACCAGCCGGCGGAGCCGGGCGGCCATCGCGTCGCGCATGGGGCTCGCGATCGCCATCCACCCGGCTCCGTCGCCGTCCTTATGCCTCCGCCGGCGCCGCCTTGCGACGGCCGCGCGGGGCCGGGGTCGCCGCCGGGGCGTCCGCCGCGGCGCTGGCGCCACCGCCGCGGCGCTGGCCCGGCTTGCGACCCAGGCCGATCTTCTTCGCCATGTCGCGGCGCGCCTGCGAATAGCTTTCGGCGACCATCGGGTAATCCGACTTCAGGCCGTAGCGGCTGCGATAGTCGTCGGGGGTCAGGCCATGACCGGCCAGGTGACGACGCAGCGTCTTGTACGGCTTGCCGTCGATCAGCGAGATCAGGTGATCCTTCGACGCAAGCGACTTACGCACCGACACCGCGGGCGTATATTCGGTCGTCGACTCCTCGACCGGGTCGGGCGAAGTCGTCGACGACAGGTTCGTCACCGCATCGTGCATCGTACGCAGAAACGCCGGCACATCCTCACCCGACGCACGGGTGTTGGGATTGGACAGCCACGCGATGGTCAGTTCGGTGGCAAGCTCCACCGCGTTCGTACCGGTCGGATCTTCGGACATGCGCATGCTCCTGAAAGAGAATGGCCGTCGTCTAATCAGGCGCGCGAGCGGGGTCAACGTGCGCTCGCAAAGAAGTTGATCGATATTTATCTTTCACTGCAAAGTAAAACATTTCGGGGTATGGCCGACGTCGCCGATCCCGCTTGACGTCGGCGCGGACGCGCCGGATGTCGTGCACGATGATGGATCCTCTCGTCTCTCTTCTGGCGGATCGTTTCGCCCGCGTTCCGCTGTCATCGGCGCTCGGGATGCGGATCGAGCAGGCGAACGATGCGGGCGCGCGCGCACGACTGCCCGCCGCCGCGGCGGTCGCGCTGGAGGGCGCGACGGCGATCGATCCGCTCGTGCTGCTGCCGTTCATCGACCAGCTCGCCAGCGCGCCGTTGATGGCGCAGGGGGGCGCCGGCACGACGATGGCGACGATCGATCTGGCGATCCACATCGCCGCCGCGCCGGGCGAACGCGACCTGATCGGCAGCGCGCAGGCGATCGGGCCGGCGGGATCGGGGGCCGGGCTGGTCGCCGCGCAGGTGCACGATGCCGCCGGTAGGGCGATCGCGACGGGAAGCGCGTGGTTCGCCATGGGGCAGCCGCCGGGCGGTGGCGGCAGCGCGGAGCGGGCCGACCGCGCGGTGGTGGCGGCCGGGCCGTTCCAGCCGATGATCGGCCTCACCGGGCACGGCGAGAACGAGGCGACGCTGGCCCCGCGGGTATGGGAGGCGATCGGCTGGACCGGACTGCCCGCGCTCCACGGCGGCGCGGTGGCCGCGGCGCTGGCGCGTGCCGGGCAGCGGCGCATCGCGACGCTGGGGCGGGACGACCTGCGGCTGGCGAGCGTTGCGGTGCGCTATCTGCGCGCGGCGCGCGACTGCGGCGCGCAGGCGGTGGCGACGGTCGATGCGATCGGGCGACGCACCGCGCGCCTCTCCGCCGCGCTGACCATCGCGGGCGAGCTGGTCGCGAACGCACAACTGCTGTTCGTCGCCGACGCTTGACCCGCGGCGATGCCCCCATGCATGATCGCCGGCATCAGGGAGCGCCAAGACAATAATGATGATCTGCAACAGGGTGGCGCGGGCGATGCTCGCGCTGACGATGGTCGCCGTGCCGCTCGCGGGGTGTGCGGAGAAGAAGGAGCGGCCGAGTACCGCCGCGGCGAAGGCACCCCCGGTGCCGTATGCGCGCGATCCCTATCCGTCGACCTACCGCGCCTATCCGGGCGTGCCGACGCTGGTGCGCAACGTCACCGTCTTCGACGGCGAGGGCGCACGGATCGATAACGGATCGGTCCTGTTCGCTGACGGCAAG
This sequence comes from uncultured Sphingomonas sp., assembly GCA_913774925.1. Lineage (GTDB taxonomy): Bacteria > Pseudomonadota > Alphaproteobacteria > Sphingomonadales > Sphingomonadaceae > Sphingomonas. Next base: position 21,167 of record CAJYKB010000089.1, read on the forward strand.
GTGGTCGCGGTCGGCCAGGCGCTCGATGCGCCGGCGGGGGCGCAGGTGATCGATGGACAGGGCAAGTATCTGACGCCGGGCATCGTCGACATCCACAGCCATCTGGGCGACTATCCCAGCCCCGGCGTGCAGGCGCATTCCGACGGGAACGAGGCGACCGCCGCGGTCACCGCGGACGTCTGGGCCGAGCACAGCGTCTGGCCGCAGGATCCCGGCTTCGGCCGCGCGCTCGCGAACGGCGGCGTCACCACGCTCCAGATCCTGCCCGGCTCGGCGAACCTGATGGGCGGACGCTCGGTGGTGGTGAAGAACGTCTACGCCCGCACGATGCAGGCGATGAAGTTCCCCGGCGCGCCCTATGGCCTGAAGATGGCGTGCGGCGAGAATCCCAAGCGCGTCTACGGCAACCGCAACCAGAAGCCGTCGACGCGAATGGGCAATGTCGCGGTCGATCGCCAGACCTGGGCGCGCGCCGCCGCCTACAAGCGCAAGTGGGACAAGTACGAAAAGGAGGGCGGCGACCCGCCCGAGCGCGACATCGCGATGGACACGCTGCGCGGCGTGCTGTCGGGCGAGATCCTGGTCCAGAACCATTGCTACCGCGCCGACGAAATGGCCATCGTCCTCGATATGGCGAAGGAGTTCGGCTACAAGGTCACCGCGTTCCACCATGCGGTGGAGGCGTACAAGATCGCCGATCTGCTCAAGGCCAACGGCACCTGCGCGGCGGTCTGGGCCGACTGGTACGGGTTCAAGATGGAAAGCTTCGACGGCATCGGCGAGAACCTCGCCATCCTCGACCGTGCAGGCGCCTGCGCCTTCATCCATTCGGACGACGCCAACGGCATCCAGCGGCTCAATCAGGAGGTGGCGAAGGTCATGGCCTCGGCACGCCACGCCGGCATGCCGGTGACGCCCGAACACGCCTGGACCTGGCTGTCGATCGGTCCGGCGAAGGCGCTCGGCATCGACCGCGTCACCGGCAGCCTGCGCCCCGGCAAGATGGCCGATGTGGTGCTGTGGAACGGCGATCCGTTCAGCGTCTATACCCGCCCCGAAAAGGTGTGGGTCGACGGCGCGCTCCTCTACGACGCGAACGATCCGCGCCGCCGCCCGGTGAGCGACTTCGAACTGGGCCAGCCCGGCATGGGAGACGTCAAGTGAAGCGTGCGCTCCTCCTGCTGGCGACGATGCTCGCCACTCCAGCTGCGGCGCAGACGGTGGCCATCACCAATGGCACCGTCGCGATCGGCGACGGCAGCGCGCCGGTCGAGCGCGGCACCGTCGTCATCGCGAACGGCCGCATCCTCGCCGCCGGACGCGGCGTCGCGGTGCCCGCGGGCGCGCAGGTGATCGACGCGACCGGCAAATGGGTGTCCGCGGGCATCGTCTCGGCGATGAGCGACCTGTCGCTGATCGATGCCGACGGCGTGTCGGAGAGCAACGATGTCGGCGCACGCACGTCGCCCTACA
>CAJYKB010000090.1 GCA_913774925.1 uncultured Sphingomonas sp.
GCTTCAGGCCGTCGATCTTGGGCGCGGGCACCTGCGGCAGCACCTCCAACTCGACCTTCACTTCGGCGTCCTTGCCGGGGGCGTAGCCCTCGGTCAGTTCGACCGACGGCTGCATCGCGGGACGCAGCTGCTTGTCGGCGATCAGCTTCTGGATGCCTTCCTGGATCGAGGTGTTGAGCGCTTCCTGCGCGATCGCCTCGCCGTGCATCTTGCGCACCAGGTTGGCGGGCACCTTGCCGGGGCGGAAGCCGGGCATCTTGATCTGCGGCGCGACGCGCTTCAGCTCGGCGTCGACCTTGGCGTCGATCGCCTTCGCCGGGATGGTCAGGGTGTAGGCGCGCTTCAGCCCCTCGTTCAACGTCTCGACAGTCTGCATTGGCCGCTTTCGTCTGGAATGTCGTTAGTGGTGGCCACCCCGCTGTGACGCGGGGACTGGTGCGGGCGAAGGGACTCGAACCCCCACATCTTGCGATACTGGAACCTAAATCCAGCGCGTCTACCAGTTCCGCCACGCCCGCTTGATCGGACACCGCCGGTCGCCGGCCTCTATACGTCGTTGTGCGCGGGGGCAAGCGGGCAACCTGCACCGATGCGGATCGTTGGTCGGGGGAAGGAGAAGACCATGGCCACCAACCCCGGCATCCCCGCAGACGTGCCGCAACCGACCCCGCCGGCGCAGCCCGACGCCCCCCCGCCCGAGATCACGCCGCCCACCCCGGACGTCGACGTGCCCGCCCCGGGGCAGCCCGGCACCGATCCCGCCCCGGCCAACCCCACCATCTGACAGGAGCCGACATGGCCGAGGAATATCAGCCCGATCCCGACGACCCCCGCCCCGACATCCAGCAGGCGGTCGAGGGGCGCGCCGACGCCGTCAAGCGCGGCGAAGGCGGCGAGGAACCCGCCCGCTTCACCAGTACCGGAGAGCCCGACGGCAACAGCGGCACCGGCGGCGAGGTGAAGAGCCAGGACCTGACGCAGCAATAGGATGCTGTCTCATCCTCACCCTCACCCTTCCGGCGCTTTACGCCTCCCTCCCTCTCCCACCGGGAGAGGGAAGGGGCCCGCCCGGCGCAGCCGGGTGGGAAGGGCGAGGGTAACCCCTACTTCACCAGCGTCGCCGAGGCGACCAGCGCGCGATAATCCGACACCGAAGTGTCGAAAAAATGCAATCGCGGCGCGTCGAACGTCATCATGAACAGCCGCCCGTTCACGATCGCCGCCGTCGCCTCCCCCTTTCGCGGCAGATCGTCCGAATCGAGATAGTCGTAGGCGAAGATCACGCCGTCCGTGCCCAGGAACGGCTGCGGCCGCGACGCCGTCACCGCGAACGTGCCGATCTGGCGCTGCGCCCGATACGTCCGTTCCAGCAGCTCGGGCACGTCGATCAGCAGCGTCGTGGCCAGGAACCGGGGCATCGGGTCGCGTTTGCGATCCCGCTCGCGCACCAGCGGCTCGCCCTGCTCCACCCCGGCATAGAAGGTGACGTCGTTCAGCTGCTCGCCGTCCAGCGTCCACGTCTCCGCGAACTTCCCCGGCTTGACGCCCAGCTGGTTCCAGTCGCGCGGCGGGGTCACGGACAGAGCGGAGTTCTTGATCTGCACCACCTTCCCCTTTTCGCGATAGCCGTTGGCGAAGGCGGCGGGCGTGGCCGTCACGGTCAGCGCCAGTGCCGCCAGCATCATGCGCAAAGGGATCATCGTGCTTCTCCGATCGAGGTCAGGACGGCGCCGATCATCGCGGCATCGCCGGCATCCGGTTTCATGGCGAGATAGCGGCGCAGCGCCGCGGCGCCCTCGCCGGCCCGCCCGGTCTTCACCAGCGACAACCCCAGCCCGCGCTGCGCCTCGGCCGATTGCGGGTCGAGCGCCACCGCCTGGGCGTAGAAATCCGCCGCGTGCATCAGGTCGCGCGGTGCGCCCCGCGCGCGGAACAAGTCGCCCCGCGCGCGCCACAGCGGCGCGGTCCAGCCGCCCTCCGCGAGATGCGTGATGAGAAAGTCGCTCGCCCCGAAGTCGTTGAGCTTGATCTGGTCGTCCAGAAACGCCGCCATCCAGGGCGCCATCGCGGTCGCGTAGCGCTCCGCGCCTTCGTCGCGCGACTCGCCGTCCGGTGCGGCCAGCGCCTCCAGATAGCTCGCACGCTCCGCATCGGGCGGGTGCGAGGCGAAGAATGCCACATGCCGGAAATCGGGCTTGCGCAACCCCCGCGCCCGCGCCGACGCCTCCTGCTCCAGGATCAGGTTGCTCCAGACCCGCGACGCAGCGGCCGGGCGCAGCGTGCTGGCGTTCAGATAGCCCAGCCCGACCAGGTCGGCCTCGCGCTCCTGATCGCGGCCGAACCGCGCGAAGCCGCCCAGCACCGACAATTGCAGGCTGCTGAAGCTGCCCGCCGCCTGCGGCGTGGTCGCCATGCCGGCGAGAACCTGCATCCAGCTGAGCAGCGCGCTGCCGCTGCGCTGCGCCTTGAACTGCTGCAAGGTATGGCGCTTTTCAAAATGGCCGAACTCGTGGCCCAGCACCGATGCCAGCTCCGCCTCGGAACGCGCCCGCAGCAGCAGCCCGCTGTTCACCTGCATCGTCCCGTTGGGTGACATGGACGCGTTGAAATAGGGCACGCGCACGACATAGATCCGCACCGCGCCGCATCGGTCCTGTCCGACCGCATGGCACAGCACGCTGCGGACATAGCCGTTGAGCGCGGGGTCGCGGATGACCAGCGGCGACTGGCCCAGCGCGCGCTCGTGCTCGTCGTCCTGCCGCCACAGCCCGATCTCGTCCGCCCCCTGCGGCTGATAGACTCCGGCATAGGGGGCGGGCAGCGGCGCAGGCTGCACGCGCGGCTTCGCGACGGGGGCCGCCACGGCACTCGCGGCCAGCGCCAGCGCCGCCGCTGCGGCGGGAAACGCCCTCATCGTGCCGGCGCCGGGGGCGTCTTTGCCGCATCCGGCGCCGGCGCGGTGCTGCCGGGGAATTCGTCCAGCAACTGCCCGACGCGCTTCTTCGCCCCGTCGACCTCGCGCACGTCGCCCCCCATGGAGCCGTCCGCGTTCAGCCACAGCAGGTCGCCGGTCTTCAGGTCGACCAGCCCGGCATAGCCCGCATGCTCGCCCGACCTGATGTACAGCCCCGGTCCCAGCAGCGCGACGATCTGCAGGATCTTGCGCCCGGTGGAGCCATAGGCATCCTTGTTGAAGATGAAGAGCGCATAGTCGGCATCCTTCGCACCCGGCAGGTCGCGCACGCCCTCGCCCAGCGACCAGTCGAACACACCGGCCTTGTTGTCGCGCTTCTTCGTCGGCAGGCGGTTGCCCGCGAAGAACTGATACTGGATGACCGCCTGCGACACCGCGGAGAACAGCCGGGTATATTCCTCGACGCGTTCCGCATCCGCGCCGAAGCTTTCGGGCGCGAAGACCACCTTGTTCCCCAGCGCCGCCTGCCGCTCGACCAGCGCGGCGTCGATGTTCCTGCGGGCGGCGTCGGTCCAGTCGGCCTTGGGTTCGAACATGCCGCCGGTCGATTGCGCCCCGACGTTGACCGAAGGGCGGAAGACGAGGATCGTCTTGCCGCTGCGTGCGGGCAGCGTGAACCCCTGCCGCGTCGCCGACTTGTCCTGCGCGGCCGCGGGCGACGCCGCCATCAACGCGCACGACATCACCGCCGCTGCCGCGGCTGACCTGAACACCATGATCGAACGCCCCCGTCCGGATTATCCCCGACCCGAGGCTATGCGATCGCGCGATCGTTACGCAAGCGTATTGTGACGCGCGATCGGTCGACCGGGCAGCGCGGGCTCAGTCGTCGTGCGTAATACCGTCGCCCGTCACGTGCAGCCAGGACTGCTTTCGGCGCTCGAAGATCGATGCCGTGGGATAGGGCAGATCGTCGTCGGCGAACGCCCCGATCGGCACGGCCACGAAGTCCTCGTGCCCCTCGTTGGTATAGAAGACCGTCCCGCCGCAATCGGGGCACCACCGATACCACGCGCGCCGGCCGCTATCCGCCACGCGCTCCCACGTCCGGTGCTGACCGGCGATCTCGACCGCAGCCGCCGGGAAGCGCGCCTGCGCCGCGAAGGGACCGCCCGTGCGCCGCTGGCACGACCGGCAATGGCAGATCGAGACGCGCACCGGTTCGGCGCGACACGTCGCCGTCAGCTGTCCGCAGCGGCACCGTGCCACCCGGGTTGCCGTCACCCCGCCAACGCCTTCTTCAGCACCTCGTTGACGACCGCAGGGTTCGCCTTGCCGGCCATCGCCTTCATCGTCTGCCCGACGAAGAAGCCGAACAGCGCTTCCTTGCCGCCGCGATACTGTTCCAGCTGGTTGGGGTTCTTCGCCAGCACCTCCGCGATCACCGCCTCGATCGCGCCGGTATCGCTGGTCTGCTTCAGCCCGCGCTCCTCGACGATCTTGCCCGGCGCGTCGCCCGTCTCCAGCATCGCCTCGAACACCTGCTTGGCAAGGCTGCCGCTGAGCGTCCCGTCCGCCACCAGCGCCAGCAGCTCCGCCGCCTGCCCCGGCGTCACCGGGCTGTCGCCGATGTGGCGGCCCAGCCGGTTCAGCGCGCCGAACAGCTCGCTCGTCACCCAATTCGCCGCCGCGACCGGCTTCGCGCCGGCATCGAGCAGCGCGTCGAACCAGCGCGCGCTCTCGACCTCGGCGGTCAGGACATTGGCGTTGTACGGCGTGATCCCCAGCGTCTCGTAGCGCGCGCGCTTGGCGCCGGGCAGCTCGGGCAGGCTAGCGCGGCACTCCTCCAGGAACGCCTCGTCCAGCTCCAGCGGCAACAGGTCGGGATCGGGGAAGTAGCGGTAGTCGTGCGCATCCTCCTTCGAGCGCATCGACCGCGTCGTGCCGGTGTCGGGGTTGAACAGCCGCGTCTCCTGCCGGATCGCGCCGCCCGCCTCCAGCACCTCGACCTGACGGTTCGCCTCATGCTCGATCGCCTGCATCACGAAGCGGATCGAGTTGACGTTCTTCGTCTCGGTGCGCGTCCCGAACGCGTCGCCCGGCTTCCTCACGCTGACGTTCACGTCCGCACGCATCGACCCCTGGTCCATGTTGCCGTCGCACGAGCCGACATAGCGCAGGATCGCGCGCAGCTTGGTCAGATACGCCCCCGCTTCCGCCGGGGAGCGCATGTCGGGCTTCGACACGATCTCCATCAGCGCCACGCCCGAGCGGTTGAGATCGACATAGGAGCGCGTCGGATGCTGGTCGTGCATCAGCTTGCCCGCGTCCTGCTCGACATGGATGCGCTCGACCCCGATCGTCTTGGTCGCGTCCTCCACCTCGATCTCGATTGCGCCCTCGCCGACCAGCGGATGGTACAGCTGGCTGATCTGATAGCCCTGCGGCAGATCGGCGTAGAAATAGTTCTTGCGGTCGAACCGCGACCAGCGGTTGATCTGCGCATCGATCGCCATACCCGTGCGCACCGCCTGGCGGATGCACTCGCGGTTGGGCACCGGCAGCATCCCCGGCATCGCCGCGTCGATCAGCGACACCTGCGTATTCGGCTCCGCCCCGAACGCGGTCGCCGCGCCGGAGAACAGCTTGGCGTTGGACGTGACCTGCGCATGGACCTCCAGGCCGATCACGACCTCCCAGTCGCCGGTGGCGCCCTTGATACGGAACGGTGCGGATACGTCAGCCATGATGGGTCTCGGGTGTGATGAGGGTGAGGTCGGGGAAATAGGTCGCAAGTTGCCGGTCGCGCGTCATCAGCGTCGCGCCCAGGACCGCGGCGTGCCCCGCGATCAGAAAGTCGGTCAGGATCGCCCTCTTCGGACCGCCACGACGACGATACTCACGAAAGGCACTCCCGGCGCTGAACGCGGCATCGTCGGCAAACGCCAGCACACGGATTTCCAGCCGCTCCAGCCGGTCGCGCAGCGCCGAAAGCCCCGGGGCATGGCCCGCCAGCTCCGCCAGCACGATCTGGTCGCACACCACCGGGCCAGCGGACACTGCGTCTCCGTATCGATCCATCGACCATCCCGCTTCGGCCCCTACGCCGTTGCTGAACAGGTCGATGATGATGTTTGTATCGAGGAAGATCACGGAAGCGGTTCGTCACCGCGGATCTCGCGCATGATCTCCGTCGACGGACGATCGAACAGGGGGTCCCGCTGCATCTCGGCCAGCACGCCGAGCAGCCGCCGCCGCCGCTCCTCCGGGGTTTCTGCGGATGTTCCCTGCGGCACGACGACCGCCTCGCCGCGATCGTTGACGCCGACGTCGACCGGCTGGCCGGGCACCAGCCCGATCAGGTCACGGACGTCCTTGGGGATCAGCACCTGTCCCTTGCTGGTCATGTTCGTCCGGGTGCGCTTGTCGAGCGGAGCATTCATCGCCTGCCTCCAGTGTTACCAAGGTAACACTGGCCTGGTGGAACGTCTACCACCACCGCCCCGGCCGCGCCACGAAGCCGGCGCGCTCCTCGATCGCCAGCGCAGCGTTCAGCACGCCCTGCTCGTCGAGCGGCTTGCCGATGATCTGGAGCCCCAGCGGCAGCCCGCCCGCATCCACCCCGCCCGGCACGCTCATCGCGGGCAGGCCCGCCAACGAGGATGGCACCGTGAACACGTCGTTGAGGTACATCGCGATCGGATCCGCGCTCTTCTCCCCCAGCGCGAACGCGGCCGACGGCGCGGTCGGGGTGAGCAGCACGTCGCACTGTTCCCAAGCACGCTCGAAATCCTGCGCGATCAGCGTCCGCACCTTCTGCGCCTGGGTGTAATAAGCGTCGTAGAACCCCGCCGAGAGCACATAGGTGCCGATCAGGATGCGCCGCTTCACCTCGTCGCCGAATCCCTCGGCGCGGGTCTTCGCGTACATCTCTTGCAGGTTCGCGCCCTCGGGCAGGTCGCGCAGCCCGTAGCGCACGCCGTCATAGCGCGCGAGGTTGGACGACGCCTCCGCCGGCGCGATGATGTAATAGGCCGGCAGCGCGTACTTCGTGTGCGGCAGCGACACCTCGACGATCTCCGCCCCGGCATCGCGCAGCCATTCGACGCCCTGCTGCCACAGCGCATCGATCTCGGCCGGCATATTGTCGACACGATATTCCTTCGGGATACCGACGCGCTTGCCCTTCAGCGACGCGTTCAGCCCCGCTTCCCACTGCGGCACGGGCAGATCGAGCGAGGTCGCGTCCTTCGCGTCGAACCCCGCCATCGCCTCCAGCATGATCGCGCAGTCGCGCACGTCGCGCGCCATCGGCCCCGCCTGGTCGAGCGACGAGGCGAACGCGATCACGCCCCAGCGCGAGCAGCGGCCATAGGTCGGCTTGATCCCCGAAATGCCGGTGAAGGCCGCCGGCTGCCGGATCGACCCGCCGGTGTCGGTGCCGGTCGCGCCGGGCGCGATCCGGGCGGCGACCGCCGCGGACGATCCGCCCGACGAACCCCCGGGTGCCAAGTCGGCATTGCCGCCGTCGCCGCGCCGCCACGGGCTCACCACATTGCCGAAATAGCTGGTCTCGTTCGACGACCCCATCGCGAACTGGTCCATGTTGAGCTTCCCCAACATGCCCGCGCCCGCATCCCACAATTTCTGCGAGACGGTGGACTCATACTCGGGCTTGAACCCCGCCAGGATCCGGCTCGCCGCCGCGCTCTGCACGCCCCTGGTGCAGAACAGGTCCTTCATCCCGATCGGCACCCCCGCCATCGGCTTGGGCGTCTCACCCGCCGCACGCGCCGCGTCGGCGGCATCGGCGGCGGCCAGCGCATGGTCCGGCGTCTCGACGAGGAACGCGTTGAGCGGCTTTGCGGCGGCGACGGCGGCGTTGAACGCGGTCGCCACCTCGCGCGCGGAAAAGGTGCCGTCGCGCACGCCGTCGCGGATGGCGGCGATGCCCAGGTCTGTGAGGTCGGTCATTATTCGATCACCTTCGGCACGGTGAAGAAGCCATGTTCGGCCTGGGGGGCGTTGGCGAGCACCCGCTCGCGGATACCGCCGTCGGTGACGACATCGTCGCGCAGCCGCAGGTGGTTGGGGATGACGGCAGTCATCGGCGCGACGCCGGCGGTATCCACCTCCCCCAGCTGCTCGATGAAGCCGAGGATCGCGCCCAGTTCGGGCGCGAGCCGTGCGGCATCCTCCTCGGTGATGGCGATGCGGGCCAGCGCGGCGATGCGCTGTACGGTGTTGGTGTCGACGGACATGCGCGCGCCGCTACCATTGCGGACGGCGGGAAGGCAACCGGGACGGCGCGGGTCGAGCGTCCGTCGCGGTTGCACCCACCGCAACTCTCGGGCACGGCGATTGCGCTTGCCGCCGCGGCGCTGTTGCCGCACGGCCCGGATGGTGATGGCTCGTTGGTCCGCAGGTTCCTCTATGTCGTCGCGGCGCTGATCGTGCTGGGTCTCGCCGCCGCCTTCGCCTACCGCCTGTGGGGTGTGGAGATGATCCGCATGGCGATGGTGCCCGGCGAATCGTTCCGCGCGCAGTCGGCGCTCGGCCCCGACGCCTATCGCGACGACCGCATGTGGCTCGCCCGGCCGACGCTGAAGGGAAATCCCGCGCTGTGGACCCCCGCCGGCTATCGCCCACGCGCCACGGCCGGCGGCGCGGCGGTGTTCTTCCTCCACCCCACGTCGTATCTCAACCGCGCGCACTGGAACGCCCCGCTCGACGACCGCGAGGCGAACGACCGTGCCGCGCTGTTCCTGCGTGCGCAGGCCAGCGCCTTCAACGAGGTCGGCGACATCTGGGCACCGCGCTATCGCCAGGCGACCTTCGGCGCGTTCCTGACCGACAAGGCCGCGGCGGAGCAGGCGCTGCGCCTCGCCTATGGCGACGTGCTCGCCGCCTTCGACACCTTCCTCGCGGAGGCCGGCCCCGACCGCCCGATCATCCTGGCCGGGCACAGCCAGGGCGCGCTCCACCTGACGCACCTGCTCCAGGACCGCGTCGCCGGCACCCCGCTCGCGAAGCGCGTGGTCGCGGCCTATGTCGTCGGCTGGCCGGTGTCGCTCGTCACCGACATCGCCCGGATGGGCCTGCCCGCCTGCACCACGCCCGACCAGCGCGGCTGCGTGCTCTCGTGGCAATCCTTCGCCGAGCCTGCCGACCCGACGCTGATCCGCGAGGTCTACGACCGCTCGACCGGGTTCGACGGCCGCCCCCGCCGCGGTACGCCGATGCTGTGCACCAACCCGCTGACCGGCACGATGAACGGCGCGGCACCCGCCACCGCCAACCTCGGCACGCTGTTCCCCAACAATGCGATGACCGACGCGACGATCACCGCGGGCCGCGTCCCCGCACGCTGCGACGATCGCGGGCTGCTGCTGATCGGATCCCCGCCCGATGTCGGGCCGTATACGCTGCCCGGCGATAACTACCACGTCTACGACTACAGCCTGTTCTGGGCCAACGTCCGTGCCGACGCCGCGAAACGCTACATGACCCAGGTCGGGGCGCGGATACCGTGATAACCCTCGCCGCCGCCGACTTCCGCGCCGCGCTGCCCGGCGGCGGACGCCTGCTCGGCCTCGACGTCGGCACGAAGACCATCGGCACCGCTTTGTGCGACGCCGGCTGGAGCTTCGCCAGCCCCGCGCACCTGATCCGCCGCACGAAGTTCACGCAGGACAAGGCGGCGCTCGTCGCACTGTCGATGCAGCAGCAGGTCGCCGGCTGGGTCGTCGGCCTGCCGCTCAACCTGGACGGCACCGACAGCCCGCGCACGCAGTCGATCCGTGCCTTCGCCCGCAACTGCCGCGACGTGGATTATCCCATCCTGCTGTGGGACGAGCGCTGGTCCACCGTCAGCGCCGAACGCGCACTGATCGAACAGGACATGAGCCGCGCGAAACGCGCCGAACGCATCGACAACCACGCCGCCGCGACGATCCTGCAAGCCGCGATCGACGCGCTGGTGATGGCGTAGGCGCCGTCGACTTCGCGCGTCCCGTATGGGATGGTGAAGCGGGATTTTCGGTCCCATTCTCACATCTGTTTACCGACCAAGATTATCGCGAGTGGGCACTCAACTGATTGCTCTCGCATCGATGGAGAACCGCTCGCCACCTAAAGATTCTGCACTGACGGCAAGCCCAACAGCTCGACATATCGAAGCCGCTGCCGCGACGTCCCACAAGCAGCAGCCATGCTCGACATAGCCATCCAATCGGCCGAGCGCGGCACTGGCGAGTGAAAAGACCGCTGAACGATAGCGAACTACCGTATAGCCCTCAGCCCTTAATGATGCTGCCCGATTGTCGGTCTGATCGCCAGTTTCAAAATCATTCTCGCCAAGAGCGATCAACTTCCCGCCTAACGGGTTTTTAGGTCGCACAAAGGAGCGGTCGTTTAGATGCAACGCCTGTCCCGGTTCATTGGAAAGTATCAGGTTCAGTTCGGGCAAGGCTATAACACCGGCGACGAAATCACCCCTCTCAAGTAAACCAATAGAAACACCCCACATCGGCAAACCTCGAAGGAAATTTGACGTGCCGTCAATTGGATCAATCGCCCAACAAGACGCAGCGGTATCGAGCGCCCCTCCCTGTTCTTCGCCGATCATAGGCACATTGCCGTATCGCTCTGAAAGAGCATCACGAATTGCGGACTCAATTGCCTCATCCGCTTCGGAAACAAATTGACCCGCTGATTTCTGGCTTGTGGCTAGCTCTTGGCGTCGGGAAGCGTAGCTTTGCGCCAGCACGCTAATTGGCTTCATTAGTTCGGCTAGACCAAGACGCACGTCGCACCTCCTCCGCAATTGGCAGGCCGCCTATCCGAAGCCGACCGGGCCAGCCAGTCGGCTTGATAGATGACAGCGCTTGCGAGCGTTCCCGTTTGGGAACGTCACACGGGAAAATCGCAACATCGCTGCAACCGAAACGGCAGGCTGCGCCCACCGTCCCAAAACCCGTTCCCGACTGCATCGTCCCGCAACATCGGACGGAAGACGGCGAAACAGGAAATCGGCGGTATGTCCTACATCGCTCCGAAGCGCTACACTCCTTCCATGACCACCTTCACCCCCGCGGCCGGCCCCGTCTCACGGCCGGGGGCTTGGGGGCGCTTCCGGCGCCGACGTGGCGTCAACTTCGTCAACTTCCGCGCCGTCTCAACCCGCCCCGACTCGCCACCCTTGCCCCCACGCGCCCGCCCCGCTACCCGGCCCGCGTGATGCAGCGCTCCGATCATCGCCCCGCCACCCTCATCCCCGGCGGCGCGGTCTTTCCGCACCGTCACCTCACCGGGATCGAGGGGCTCCAGCCGCACGAGATCATGTTCCTCCTCGACGAGGCGGAGACGTGGATCGAATCCGCCGGGCCGCGCGCCACCCCCGATCGCCGACTGGCGGGCTTCACGCAGATCAACGCCTTCTTCGAGAACAGCACGCGCACGCTGCTCAGCTTCGAGATCGCCGGGAAACGCCTCGGCGCCGACGTCGTCAACATGCACGCCGCGCAGTCGAGCGTGAAGAAGGGCGAGACGCTGATCGACACCGCGATGACGCTCAACGCGATGCGCGCCGACGTCATCGTCATCCGCCACATGTCGTCGGGCGCGGTGCGGCTGATCGCGGGCAAGGTCGACTGCCCCGTCCTGAACGCGGGCGACGGCCGCCACGAACATCCGACGCAGGCGTGGCTCGATGCGCTCACAATCCGCCGCCGGCTGGGCGGCATCGCCAACAAGCGCGTCGTGATCTGCGGCGACCTGCTCCACAGCCGCGTCGCGCGCTCGAACATTCTCGCACTCACCGCGCTAGCCGCCGAGGTCCGCGTCTGCGCGCCGTCGACGCTGATGCCGCCTGAGATCGAGCGGATGGGGGTCACCGCCTTCACCGACTTCGACCAGGCGATTGCACACGCCGACGTGGTGATGATGCTGCGGCTGCAGACCGAACGGATGTCGGGGGGCTACGTCCCCTCGATGCGCGAATATCACCTGCGCTACGGCCTGACGATGGAGCGGCTGGAGCGATACGCTCCCGACGCGCTCGTCATGCATCCCGGCCCGATGAACCGCGGGGTCGAGATCGACTCGGCGGTGGCCGACCATGTCGAACGCTCCGCGATCACCGAACAGGTCGCGATGGGCGTGGCGGTACGCATGGCGTGCCTCGACGTACTGACCAGACGATCGCGGGGTGTGGAGGGTTGGGCATGACCGCCCTCCACCTCGTCAACGCACGCACCATCTGCCCGGTCGCGGGTGAAGGACGCGGCGACCTGCTGATCGTCGACGGCGTCATCGCCGACGGCATCGCGCCCGACGATGCCGCTCGCGTCGATTGCGGTGGCAAGCTGGTCTTGCCCGGTATCGTCGACCTCGGTGTCGCCACGATCGACCGTGCGGCGTTCCGCGCCGGCGGGATCACGCGCGTCGCGCTGATGCCCGATCAGTCACCCGTGCTCGACGAGCCCGGCATCGTGCAGCGTTCCGCGCTGATCGGCCGGCCGGACCTGTGGATCCACCCGCTCGCCGCCGCGACGCGCGGGCTAGAGGGGGCTGACTTGGCCGAGATGGCGATCTGCGCCTCGGCCGGCGCACGCGCGGTTGGCACCGGACGCGGGTGGATCGCCGACACGGGCGTCATGCACCGCGTGCTGACCTACGCGCGCGACCTCGACCTCGTCCTCGTCTCGCATGCCGAGGATGGCGGCCTCACCGCCGGCGCGGTCGCCACCGCCGGTGAGACCGCGACGCGCCTCGGCCTGCCCGCAGCGCCGTCGCTCGCCGAGCCGCTCGCGATCGCGCGCGACCTCATGCTGGCGGAGGAGACGGGTGCGCGGCTGCACCTGCGTCAGGTCACCACCGCGGCGGGGTTCGCGCTCGTCCGTGCGGCCAAGGCGCGCGGAATGCGCGTGACCTGCGGGATAACGCCCGCGCACCTGCTGCTGTCCGACAATGCGATGAGCGACTTTCGTACCTTCGCGCATCTGTCGCCGCCGCTCCGCAGCGAGGACGACCGCAAGGCCGCG
>CAJYKB010000091.1 GCA_913774925.1 uncultured Sphingomonas sp.
CACGCATGCCAGCTTCACCGCGGAGATGTCGCGGCAGCTCGACCTGCCGGTCGTGTCGGTCGACTATCGGCTGGCGCCCGAGGCGAAATGGCCCGCCGCGCCCGATGATTGCGAGGCGGCGGCGCGCTGGGTCGCGGGCAATCCGGCGGAGCTGGGGCGGACCGCGACCTCGCTGGTGCTGTCGGGGGACAGCGCGGGCGGCAACCTGACCATTGTGGTGGCGATGGCGCTGCGCGACGAACCCGCCGCGGTGCCGGTGGTGGTGCAGGCGCCGATCTATCCGGCGGCCGACATGGCGAAGGAATATCCGTCCTTCAACGACTTCGCCGACGGATTTCTGCTGACGCGCGAAGGGATGATCTGGTTCGGGGAGCATTATGCAGCCGACCCGGCGCACCCGCGCTCCTCTCCGCTGGCGGGCGAATTGAAGGGGCTGCCGCCGGCGGTGATCGTCACCGCCAGCCTGGACCCGATCCGCGACCAGGGGCGCGCCTACGCCGCCGCACTGGCGCTGGCGGGGGTGCCGGTCACGTTCCGCGAAGCGCCGGGGATCGTCCACGGCTTCATCACGCTGCGCCAGGCGATCCCCTCCGCGCAGGGCGACGTGGCGGGGTATCTGACCGCGGTGAAGGCGGCGATCGTCGAGGCGGAGGCGCAGCGGGTGATGGCGCAGGCGGCCGGGTGACGCTAGACCCCCGCGCATGACCGATCTTCCCTATCGCCCCTGCGCGGGCGTCATGCTGATGAACCGCGACGGCCGCATCTTCGTCGGCCAGCGGCTCGATAACGTGCTGGAGGCGTGGCAGATGCCGCAGGGCGGCGTCGATCCGGGCGAGGACGCGCGCGACGCGGCGGTGCGCGAATTGTGGGAGGAGACCGGCGTCACCGCGGACAAGGTGACGCTGATCGCGGCGGCGCCGGGCGAGTTCCTCTACGACCTGCCGCCCGAGATGATCGGCAAGGTGTGGAAGGGAAAGTATCGCGGCCAGGTGCAGCGCTGGTTCCTCTTCCGCTTCGACGGAGAAGACGGCGACATCGACATCCGGACCGCGCATCCGGAGTTCCGCGCCTGGCGCTGGGCCGATGCGGCAGACCTGCCGCACCTAATCGTGCCCTTCAAGAAAAAGCTGTATGAGGATGTGATCGCGGCATTTTCCGAGTATCTGCCCACCGCGTGACGATGGCTGCGCTACTCCTGATCCTGTCCGCGGCACAGGTTTCCGCCCCGCCGCTCGACGTGCCTGCACCGGCGCTGGGCGTCGTGCAGGTGGCGCTGGACACCGTGCCCCCGCCCGAGATCCCGCCGGAGGTCCGCGCGATGCTGGACGCGGCGATGCAGACCGGCGACGAGAGCGGGGTCGACACGATCGTCAAATATGCGCGCGTCGCCGATCCGGGATCGGGCGACCTGGTGCTGCGCCGTGCGACCGAGTGGCGCGAGGCGCGGGCGCGGGCGCGCGACCAGCGCGTGCGCCGCGCCGGGGTGCTGGAATTGTGGAGCGGGCGCGTCGAGGCGGGGGGCTTTTCCTCGTCGGGCAATACGGAGGTCACCGGGCTGACCGGCACGCTGGACGTGACGCGCGAGGGGCTGCGCTGGCGTCACCGTGTCCTGGCGCAGGCCGACTTCCAGCGCACCGACGGCATCACCAGCCGCGAGCGCTACGTCGCGGCGTACCAGCCGAACTACAAGATCAACGACCGCGGCTATATCTATGGCAATGCGCAATATGAGGCGGATCGCTTCCTGGGCTACGACAACCGTTATTCGGCCTCGGTCGGTGCCGGCTATGGCGTGCTGCGGCAGAGCGGGCTGACCGCGGACGTCGAGCTGGGGCCGGCATTCCGCCAGACCGACTTCACCGACGACACGATGCAGCGCAGTCTGGCGGTGCGCGGCAGCCTGGACCTCGACTGGACGTTGATGAGCGGGTTGATCGTGACGCAGGACGCCGCGCTGTACCTTGAACGCTATAACAGCACGGTGCGCAGCGTGTCGGCGATCGAGGCAAAGCTGCTCGGCCCGCTGTCGGCGCGGCTGTCCTATACGGTGCAGTATGAAAGCGCACCGACCGCGGGGCGCGTGCCGACCGACCGCACCAGCCGCGCGTCGCTGGTCTATACCTTCTGACGGTTCCGTTCGGGCGGCGGGGCGGCTAGGCTGACGCACATGGATCAACTTTCGACGACCGAACGCGCCGCGATCGAGCGGATCGACGCGCCCGCGATGCTGGCGCGGGTCGAGCGCTGGGCGGCGGTGAACAGCGGGACACGCAACGTCGCGGGCTGTGCGACGATGGCGGGGCTGCTGGCGGACGCGTTCGCCGCGCTGCCGGGCGAGGTGTCGCTGGTCGAGCCGGCGGCGGCGCAGAGCGTGGGGGCGGACGGCATCGTCTCCGCGCTGGAGCACGGACGCCACCTGCGCCTGAGCGTGCGGCCGGAGGCGGCGGTGCGGGTGCTGCTGACCGGGCATATGGACACGGTCTATCCCGTCGACCACCCATTCCAGACGTTGGAGTGGCGGGAGCCGGGCGTGCTGAACGGTCCCGGCGTGGCGGACATGAAGAGCGGGCTGGCGCTGATGCTGGAGGCGCTGCTCGCGGTCGAGGCGACGGGGTGCGCGATCGGCTATGACGTGGTCATCAATTCGGACGAGGAGACGGGTTCCTTCTCCTCCGCCGCGCTGCTGGCCGACGCCGCGCGCGGCAAGGTGGCGGCGCTGACCTACGAGCCGGCGCTGCCCGACGGAACGCTGGCGGGTGCGCGCAGCGGGACGGGCAATTTCTCGATCATCGTGCGCGGACGGGCCGCGCATGCGGGACGCAACCCGGAGAACGGGCGCAACGCGATCGCGGCGGCGGCGGCGCTGGCGGTGCGGCTGCACGCCGCGCGCTCGCCGCGGCTGGCGGTGAACCCGGCGCGGGTCGATGGCGGCGGGCCGAACAACGTCGTCCCCGACCTGGCCATCCTGCGTATCAATTTCCGCCCGCGGGATGCCGCCGAGATCGCGCGCGCGGAGGCGCTGATCCGCGAGACGGTCGCGGCGGTGACGACCGAATATGACGTCGCGGTCGAGACGCATGGCGGGTTCAACCGCCCGCCCAAGCCGATCGACGAGGGGGCCGCGCGCCTTTTCGCCACGGTGCGCGACGCCGGTGCCGCGCTGGGGCAGACGATCGCGTGGCGCGACACCGGCGGGGTGTGCGACGGCAACAACATCGCCGCGTGCGGCGTCCCCGTGGTCGACACGATGGGCGCGCGCGGCGGGGCGATCCATTCGAGCGAGGAGTTCCTGATCGTGGACAGTCTGGCCGAGCGCGCGGC
The DNA here is from genome assembly GCA_913774925.1 of uncultured Sphingomonas sp. Taxonomy (GTDB): domain Bacteria; phylum Pseudomonadota; class Alphaproteobacteria; order Sphingomonadales; family Sphingomonadaceae; genus Sphingomonas. Next base: position 3,322 of record CAJYKB010000091.1, read on the forward strand.
GCTCTCCGCGGTGACGCTGCTGCGGATCGCGGATGGGGTGATGGCATGACGTTCGTGGTGCGTGCGGCGCAGGACGACGACCTGCGCCACCTGTACGAGATGGCGAAGCTGACCGGCGGCGGGTTCACCAACCTGCCCGCGGATCGAACCGCGCTGACCAACAAGCTGGCGCTGAGCCGTGCCGCCTTCGGGCGCGATGATACCACGCTGGCGGACGAGCATTTCGTGCTGATGCTGGAGAACACCGCCAACGGCGATGTCCGCGGCACCTGCCAGCTCATCACGCATGTCGGGCAGAAGCACCCGTTCTACAGCTATCGCATCGGCACGCTGACCCAGCACAGCCGCGAGCTGGAGCGGACGTTCCGCGCGGAGATGCTGTCGCTGACGACCGATCTGGAGGGGGCGAGCGAGGTCGGCGGGCTGTTCCTCCACCCCGGCGAGCGCGCGGGCGGGCTGGGGCTGTTGCTGGCGCGCAGCCGCTATCTCTTCATTCGCACGCACCGACCGCGCTTCGCCGACCGCGTGTTGGCGGAGCTGCGGGGGGTGATCGACGAAGCGGGCGGATCGCCGTTCTGGGACGGACTGGCGGGACGCTTCTTCGGGATGAATTTCCAGGCGGCGGACGAATTCAATGCGATCAACGGGCACCAGTTCATCGCCGACCTGATGCCCAAGCATCCGATCTATACCGCGATGCTCTCCGAGACGGCGCGCGCGGCGATCGGGATGCCGCACCCCTCCGGCCGCGCGGCAATGAGAATGTTGGAAAACGAAGGCTTTGCGTTCGAAAGCTACATCGACATCTTCGATGGCGGACCGACGATGACCGCGCGCACCGATCAGGTCCGTACCATCAAGGAGGCGCGCGACGGGACGATCGCGGCGATCGCCGACGACCCCGGCGGGACGGAGGCGCTGGTCGCGACCGGGCGGCTGACGTCGTTTCGCTGCGCCTATGGGCAGGTCCACGGCGACGACGACCGCGTAACGCTGTCGTCCGCCGCGGCGGTGGCGCTGGGCGTGGGGCCGGGCGACACGATCAGCTGGATCGGCCGGATATGACCGAGCTGCGCGAAATCAACTTCGACGGGATCGTCGGGCCGAGCCACAATTACGCCGGGCTCAGCCCCGGCAATCTGGCCGCGACGGGGAATGCCGGGGCGGTGTCGCACCCGCGCGCCGCGGCGTTGCAGGGCGTGGCGAAGATGCGCGCCAATCTGGCGCTGGGGCTGGTGCAGGGGGTGTTCGTCCCCCACCCCCGCCCCGACCATGCGTGGCTGGCATCGTTGCATACCAGTTACGCCGACGCCGACACCTTCCTGAAGGCGCGCGCATTGTCGGCGTCGGCGATGGGGGCGGCGAATGCCGCGACGGTGTCGCCCGCGCCCGATTGCGGCGACGGGCGCTGCCACCTGACGGTCGCCAATCTGGTGACGATGCCGCATCGCAGCCACGAATGGCCCGCGACGCTGGCGCAGCTGCGCGTCGCCTTCGCCGACCCGGCGTTCGCGGTGCACGGGCCCGTCCCCGCGCCGTTCGGCGACGAGGGTGCGGCGAATCACATGCGGCTGGCCGACCGGCACGGCGCGGCGGGCGTCGAGCTGTTCGTTTATGGCACCGGCGGCGGCCCCTTCCCCGCGCGCCAGCATCTGGAGGCGTGCCGCGCGGTGGCGCGGGCGCACCGGCTCGATCCGGCGCGGGTGCTCTACATCGAACAGTCGTCGCAGGCGATCGCGGCGGGCGCCTTTCACAACGATGTCGTCGCGGTGGCGAACGAGCGCATCCTCTTCGCGCATGAACAGGCGTTCGCGGATCGCGACGCGACGCATGCCGCGATCCGCGCGCTGATGCCCGACGTGGAGATCGTCGAGGTCCCCGCCGCGGCGGTGTCGCTGGCGGATGCGATCGGCTCGTACCTGTTCAACGCGCAGCTGGTCACCCCGGCGGACGGCGCGCCGACGCTGATCGTGCCGGGGGAGGCGCGCGACCATCCGCGCGTGTGGCAGTGGTTGCAGGGGCATCTGGCGGGCAATGGCGCGATCCGCCGGGTCGGGGTGGTCGACGTGCGCGAGTCGATGGCCAACGGCGGCGGGCCGGCGTGCCTGCGGCTGCGCGTCGTGGCGGACCCGGCGACGGTCGACCCGCGCTTCCTGGTGGATGCGGCGAAGCTCGACCGGATCGCGGCGGTGATCGAGCGGCATTGGCCCGAGGCGATCCCGGCGGAGGCGATCGGCGATCCGGTACTGGTCGCACAGATCGAGACGGCGCACGCGGCGCTGCTCGACGTGATGGGGCTGGAGGGGTTGTTCGGGTAGCTGTTCGCGGCGGCCGGACGGTGTTACGCCTGTCGGATTAACTGACAGGTAACCATGAGCGATGGCGCAGGATCGACGTATTTCCGCCACTGGCACGCTCCTTGCTGCGTTGCGGGGCATGTGGACCCGCCTCGCTCGCCTGTTCGTCATCAAGACCCGGTTCGAGGCGTTCCTCGTCATCTATGCGCTCGGCGCCGGGGCGGTGGAGCGCGGGATGGGGTATCTCCATCGCTTTCCGGGGACGCAGGGCTGGGTCCTGTTCCTGGCGTGCACCGCGGCAGTGTTCATGGCGGGCGGCAAGATCCTGGACGCGGTGACGTACGAGGAGGAGCGCACCAGCCAAGGGTAGAACCGCGACGCATACCGCAGCTGCGAAGACCTCTTGATACGTTGTAACATTTCTTTATCAGGCGGGGCGATCATGGAGTCGCCGATGAAAACCTTCCTGCTCGCCGCTGTCGCCCCGCTCACTCTCGCCCTCCCCGCCGCCGCGCAGGACGCCCGTCAGGTCGATCCGCACCGCTCAGACGACATCATCGTCTCCGCGCCGATCCGCCAGAGCGAGGCCGACGTCCTTCAGGGCACGTCGGTACTGGCGGGCGAGAATCTGACGCGCGAACTGCGCTCGACCATCGGCGAGACGCTGGCACGGCTGCCCGGCGTGTCCTCGACCTCGTTCGGCCCCAATGCGTCGCGCCCGATCCTGCGCGGCTTCCAGGGCGATCGCATCCGCGTCCTGACCGACGGGATCGGCTCGATTGACGTGTCCAATACCTCGGTCGACCATGCGGTCATCATCGATCCGCTGCTGTCGGAGCGGGTCGAGGTGCTGCGCGGGCCGGCGGCGCTGCTCTACGGCTCCTCGGCCGTGGGCGGCGTGGTCAACGTGGTCGACCGCCGCATCCCGCGCGTGCTGCCGGAGAAGGGCTACCGCGTCGACGGCATCGCCAATTACGGCAGCGCCGCGGACGAACGCTCGGTCGCGGGGTCGGCCGAAGCGGTCGTCGCGGGGCCGCTGGTGCTCCACGTCGACGGTTCGTACCTGAAGGCGGACGATCTGCGGATCGGCGGGTTCGTCCTGTCGCGGCAGGCGCGGCGGGATGCGCTCGCCTCCGTGGGGGCGGCGCAGCCGGGTGTGGACGAGCCGATCGACTTCGCCGCCAATGCCAGCTTGCGCGGTCGCCTGCCCAACACGTCCGCGGAAACGTGGACCGCGGGCGCGGGCGCGGCGATCGTCACCGATGGCGGCACGCTGGGCCTATCCTATGGCCATT
>CAJYKB010000092.1 GCA_913774925.1 uncultured Sphingomonas sp.
GACGCGCAGCAGCCCGAAGATCTTCCTCAACACCGCGCTCGGCTTCGTCGCGGGCTGCGCGCTGGCGGCCTGCTCGCTCCTGCTGCTCGGCCCCGCCACCCTGCACGAACGCCAGGCGGAGCCGGACGCCGCGCCGCAGCCGGAGGCGCGCCCCTCCGCCGAGGTTCACCCGATCCGCCCGGCGGCACCCGTGGCGGGTGGCCGTCCGATCGTGGCGGGCAACACCGCGCTCGCCCCCGCTCCCGCCACCATCCACCAGCTGTTCCCGCACCCGCTCCCCGTTCCCGGCGACGGCGCGACCTACGCCGCCGCGGAGCTGTCGGCCGTCATCGCGCTCCTCGAACCATGGCTCGGCGCGCTGCCTACGCAGGGCACGATCGCGGTCGGCGCGCTGGGCGACGCGCAGGAGGCGCAATGGCTGGCGCAGATCGCCTATGCGATGGTGCGCGGCCGCATGCCCAACCTGCGCATCGTCGACGCTACCCGCGCTGACGCCGATCGCGCCCTGGACGGTCCCGCGTTCCTCTATCTGGGGGCGACCGATCGCGACGCGCTGGAGCGGCTGCCGCACGATACGCACCTGCTGCTCGCCGCCGACGGGCCGCCGTCCGACGAACTGCCGGTCGCGGCCCATGTCGTCCGCTTCCACGGCTGACGCCGGCCCCGGCGGCGCGGCTGGCAGCACGACCGCACAGGTCCGTGCGCTCGCGCTCGTGCCGCTGCTGGCCTATGCCGTCCTCACCCAGCTCGACGCGCTCGGCAACCGCCTCTCCGCACACCTGCCGGTCGGCACCACCCCGCTGCTGCTCGGCGCGCTGGTCGCGGCGGCCGGCGCGATGCTGCTGTTGCCCGGTGCGTCGCGTCGCCTGGGCGACACGATCGGCGCACGGCTGATCGCCACGCTTTTCTGCTGGGCGGTCTTCTGCTGGGCCTTGTCGCTCCACCGGTCGGAGGGGCTGAGCTACCTCGGCAAGCTCGCCGCCGCTTTGCTCCCCGCCTTCTGCCTGTTCCTCATCGCCGATACGCCCGCCCGGCTGCGCGCCACGCTATGGGCGATCGTCGCCGCCGGCGCCGTCTCCGCCGCGATCGTGCTGATCGAGCATCACACCCACGCGCGCATCCTCTCCACCTCCGTCGCCGCGACCACCGCCGGGTTCGAAGGCGTCGCCCGCTCGGCGGGGGGATCCGACGAGAACCCGACCACCTCGGCGCAGATGCTGCTGGTGTCGATCCTGATCGCTACCGCCTGGCTCTTCTCCGGCGAGCGACGCTGGCGCCTCCCGCTCGCCGGGCTGGTCGTCGTCGGCGCGCTGGCGCTCGTCTTCATGTCGGCGCGCAGCGCGCTGATCGGGTTCGCCGCGGGCGCGGGACTGGTCGCGCTGGGCTTTCGCCATCGCGGCTTCTTCCCATTGCTGGTCGTCGGCGGCGTCGTCGCGCTGCTCGGCGCGGTCCCCTTCCTGCCGCCGACGCTGGTCGACCGCTTCACCGCGATCGCCGACTTCGGTCAGGATCCCACGCTCTACCGCCGCATCAGCTATCTGCGCATCGGCTGGGATCTGTTCCAGCAATCGCCTTTATGGGGTGTCGGCCCCGGCAATTTCCCGCTCTACTACGTCACCGACGCCTATCGCTGGATGCCGGGACGCGAGCCGTTCCCGCGCGAGCTGCACAACACCTATCTCGATGCCGCGACCGAACTGGGCGCGATCGGCTTCCTGCTGTTCGCCGTCACGCTCGGCCTTGCGCTGCGCTCCGCATGGCGCGGCGCGGGCAACAGCGACGCCGTCCTGCGCCGCACCGCGCGCGCCGCCGGTATCGCGCTCGCCGGGCTGATGGTCGCGTGCTTCTTCATGCCGCACAAGGACTTGCGCTACCTGTGGCTGATCGCGGCCATCGCGATCCAGTCCGGGCGGCTCGCATCCCGTTCAGGAGAAGCCGCGTGAAGCTGGCCGTCATCGTCACCGAATTCCCGAAGTCGACCGAGACTTTCATCTACCGCGATCTCACCGCCTTCCTCGCCGCGGGGGTGGAGGTGCGGCTGTACCACATCGCCCCCTACCGCCATGGCCAGCCGCTCCACGGCTTCGCCGCACCGCTTCGGGAGCGCGTCCGCGATATCGGTTTCTGGCAGCCGCGCGCGATGTTCCGCGCGTTACGCCCTGCGGTCCTGACCGGCGTCGCGCGGATGCTATGGGCCTATCGCCGACACCCGAAGATCGCAGCCAAGTCGCTCGCGCTCTTCCCCAAGGCGCTGGCGATCGCCGCCGATGCGCGCGAATGGGGCGCCACCCACGTCCATGCCGAGTTCGCCGGCCACCCCGCCACCGCCGCGTGGCTGGGGCACCGCGCGGGCGGTCTGCCCTATTCGGTCAGCTGCCGCGCGCACGACATCTTCCGCACCCAGGCGCTGCTGCCGCAAAAACTGGGCGAGGCCGCCGCGGTACGCACCGTCAGCGAGTTCGGCCGCGATTTCCTGCGCCGCACCGTACCCGTCCTCGCAGACCGCGCGATCCACGTCATCCATTCCAGCGTCGACGTCGCCCGCATCGCGCCCGTGGAGACGCCGCCGTCGCGCGATCCCTTCCGCATCCTGTACGTCGGCGCGCTCGAACCCAAGAAGGGCGTCGCCCACCTGCTCGATGCGCTGGCCCTGGTCGGCCCGGACCTCGGCGACTGGCGCTGCGAGCTGATCGGCCACGGCCCCGATGCCGACGCGCTACAGGCCCGCGCCGCCACGCTCGGCCTAACCGACCGCGTCCATTTTCGCGGCGCGCAGCCGTTCGAAATGGTCGCTCGGGCCTATGCGGCGGCCAGCGTCTGCGTCGCCCCCAGCGTCATCGGCCCCGATGGCCGGCAGGAGGGCATCCCCAACGTCATGATCGAGGCGCTGGCCTATCAGCGCCCCGCCATCACCACCGCGATCTCGGGGATACCGGAGCTGATCCGCGACGGCGACACCGGGCTGCTGATCCCCCCCGGCGACCCGCGCGCCCTCGCTGACGCGCTGCTGAACGTCCACCGCGACCCCGAAGCCGCCCTCGCCATGGCCCGCCGCGGCCGCGCGCACGTCGAGCGAGAGTTCGACCTGGCGAAGAACGCGCGCCGCCAGCTCGACTTGTTCTTCGGCTGATCGTCCGCGTTCGTCGCGCGAGCCTCTCACAGTTCCCCGGCGAAAGCCGGGGCCCAGTTGGGTGACCTTTCGGCATGTTGCGAGCCTACGGTTGCCGGGCCCCGGCCTCCGCCGGGGAACACGAAGGCGCGTCTTAGCGCCGCCGCGCGAGCCCGCTCCCGCTAGTACGCGCTCCGCCCCCGCTCCCGCCCCAGCAGCCGTCGCGCCGTCGCGGTCGCGCTCTTGGCCACCCGGTGCGCGGTCACCTTCGCCGCGTCCGCGGCACGATTCTCCCCCGGCGCGGCCGGCGTCCAACCCACCCGGCGCAACCGCTGGTTAACGCGGTGCAGCCGCGCTTCGCCGTCGCTCTCGTCCGACCGCCAGGTGATGCTGAACGAGACCGACCGCGTCGGCCCGTTCTGCACCCAGTGCGGCGCCTTGACCGGGACATAGACCGCATCGCCCGGTGCCAGCCGATAATCCTGCGCCTTCGCATCGAAGGCGGGATCGTGCTTCATGTTGCGATGCCGCCCGCCGCGGTGGAACGCCTCGTGCACCTCCGCGGGCACGATCGACAGGTCGCCGGCCGGATAGACCCGCATCGTCTTCGTCCCCGCGACCTGGAGCAGGATGTTGTGCTCCGGGTCCATGTGGAACGGCGTCACCGAATTGGGCGACGACAGGAAGATGAACGCCTCGCGCCGGCGATACGCGCCCGTGCGCGGCTCCGTCACCGGCGCCAGTTCGTCCAGGCACGCATCGATCAGTGCGGCATAGGCGGGATCGACATCGACCTTCTTGAGCACCATCCAGCAACCGTTGCCGTCGATCGTCCGCACGATCTCCCCCACCGGCATCGCCGCGCGGCGTACCGCAGCGGGATCCTGATCGACCGCCAGATTGCCGAAGCTGTGCTCGACATGGCTCTCGGGCAGTCGCTCCGCCAGCGCGGCTAGTGCATCCAGCGCGAAGAGCGGATGGTCGTGGAGCCGGTGCTGCACCGCGGCTGCCCCGCCCGGATAGGCACCCGCGAAGGCGCCCAAACCGCCCGGCGCGAAGCAAAGGTGATCGGTCATGCCTGCTTCTCCTTGTTCGCACGGCGCCGCCGCCACGCCTCCATCGCGCGGCACACCAGCCGCGACCGCACATCGTCGAACGGCACCGCCAGCGAGACGATCGTTCGCCGCTCCGGCCATAATCGGTCGATCATCGGGTGGCCCGCGCGCGCGCAGCTATCGACCCGCGCCAGCCCACGCGCGTCCAGCGCATGCTCCAGATACGCCATCTCGATCAGCACACCGGGCGAGAACGCAGCCCATTCCTCGTCATAAGCGATCTTCAGCTGGAACGATTCGTCCCCGCTCTCCAGGTTGGCGAGCATCGCGATCGTCGCGTCACCCACCGTCATCCGGTGGAAATCGAGCGCGCCGCGCTTGTGCGCCTCGGTCAGGATCGCACGAAAACATGCCTCGGTCGCCGGATCGGCCGCCGCGGCCACCCCCTCACGCCCCTTCCACCCCGACGTTTCGAGCGCAAACAGCGTATCGATCCACGCATCCACCGCCGCATACGGCGCCAGCCGCTCGAACCGAAGCGCCCCGCGCTCCGCGAGTCGCGCGCGCAGCCGGCGATGTTCCTTCAGCACCTTGCCGCGAAGGTGCTGCGCGACATGCTCCGCACTCGACAGACCGCGGTTCAGCACCGCGCGCTCGTAGCGTCGCGTTACGTACGCGCGCGCTGTCTCCAGCAGCACGCGCGTCGATGCGCTCTCCGCATCCAGCGCCGACAGCCGCAGGAAATGCCCCGGCCCCCGCGCCAGCACCGGCAATGCCGCCGCCCAGAACGCCCGCTCCTGCCCCGCGCGCAGCAGCGGCTCGCCCAGCGCGCGAACCCGCTGGTCCCAATTCTCGACGCACAGCGCGACCCCGGCCTTGGTCCGCGTTGCGATTGGCATCACGCCCAGCAGCACCGCGCCATCGCGCACCACCAGCAACCGCGGCGTCGCGGCCTCGGGAAGCCTGCGGCACGCCGCCGCCGCGTCGCGGCGATAGAAGGGATTGGCCACCGCCGCCGCGTCGGCCAGCGCATCCCACGCCCCCGCGATCGCGTCCCACCCGCCTTCGTCGATGATCGCAGCCGTCGCCATGCTGCCGGACTAGGCGCGAAAGCTCACCAATCGGTTCACAGCCATCATCTGCTCCCCGGCGAAGGTCGTCGATGTGCTCCTGCGCAGGCAGGAGCCCAGGGTTGCCGGTCCCACAAGGCGTTGTTCTGCTTGATCCTGGGCTCCTGCTTTCGCAGGAGCACGGCGTGTACGCAGCGCGCTTGCAGCCGTTTTGCAAGGGTTCCGCCTTCCCCGGGGAACAAGGAAGTGACTCTCGCGAGGGTCTCACCTCATGCCGTGATCCACCGCGCCGCGAACGCGGAGGCTTGTAGCCATGCGAACCGGCAGACGCCGGGACAAGCCCGGCATGACTATGGGGCATTCGCGCGGTCCAGACGTCATTACCACGCGCGACATCACCGCCCCCGCACAGACGAAAAGGGCGGCCCGTCGCCGGACCGCCCCTTCGTACTCGCGTAGCCGAACACCGGACCGCCAAAGGGGCCGGTGCAGCCCGAAACCTTAGCGCTTCGAGAACTGGAAGCTACGACGTGCCTTCGCACGGCCGTACTTCTTACGCTCGACGACGCGCGGATCGCGGGTCAGGAAGCCCGCGGCCTTCACCGGCGCGCGCAGCGTCGGCTCGTACTTGGTGATCGCCTGGCTGATGCCGTGCTTCACCGCGCCGGCCTGACCCGAGAGGCCACCGCCCTTGACGGTGCAGATCACGTCGTACTGGCCCTCGCGCTCGGTGATGCCGAACACCTGGTTGATGACCAGACGCAGCGTCGGACGCGCGAAATAGATCTCCTGATCGCGACCGTTGATCGTGATCTTGCCCGAACCCGGCTTCAGCCAGACGCGGGCGACCGCGTCCTTGCGGCGGCCGGTGGCATAGGCGCGGCCGTACTTGTCGAGCTCCTGCGCGCGCAGCGGGGCACGCTGCACCGGTGCGTCGGACTCGCCCGACAGATACGCCTCGGCGGAGGTGTCGGCCTGCTCGACCGCGGTCTCGCGCTGCTGCTGGAGCGCCGCGCCCAGATCGGAGAGGGACTGGCGGTTGTCGGACATTATGCGCCCACCTTGTTCTTGCGGCTCATGGCCGCGATGTCGAGGACTTCGGGGTTCTGCGCTTCGTGCGGATGCTCCGCGCCGGCGAAGATGCGCAGGTTGCGCATCTGCTGACGGCCCAGCGGACCGCGCGGGATCATGCGCTCGACGGCCTTCTCCAGCACGCGCTCGGGGAAGCGGCCTTCCAGCACCTTGGCGGCGGTGATGCCCTTGATGCCGCCGGCATAGCCGGTGTGCTTGTAATAGACCTTCTGGCCCAGCTTGTTGCCGGTGAAGCGCACCTTGTCCGCATTGATGACGATGACATTGTCACCGCAATCGACGTGCGGGGTGAAGCTGGGCTTGTGCTTGCCGCGAAGCACGTTGGCGATCACGACCGCCGCACGCCCGACCACCAGGTCGGTCGCGTCGACGATGTGCCACTTCTTCTCCACCTCGTGCGGCTTGGCCGCCTTGGTGGTCTTCATCAGCGCCTTCATGGGGCCAGTGACCTTATATCCGCGTTCAAAACGAAAAGACGCGCCATCCCGCCGGACGAGCGCGCCGCTGGGGTCGCCAATGCCGATGGGCGGCCACGAAGTCAAGATTTCCAGCGCGTTCCTGACGGGTATTATGATACCGCAGGCTTGATCGTCACCGTCACCTCGTTGCGCAGCACACCGCCGGCGGTGGCGGTGGCGGTGCGCTTCTCGACCGTCTCCAGCGACAGCCCGGTGCCGCGGTCGATCGTTCGGCGTCGGAACAGTGTCACCTCGGAGGCGCCCTTCGCGGTGTCCACCGTGCCGCTGGCATCGACCTCCAGCACCGTGCGATCCCCCTGTCGCGCGGTCCGCTCCGTCCCGGCGAGCGTCCCGGTGCCCGTCGCCCCCGCCGACAGCGACACCTCGCGGACACCCGGTGCGTGATCGGCATCGCCTGCCGCCAGCACCGCGAGCAGCGGCCCGGCCAGCGCGGCATCCCGCTCCGCTGCGCCGGTCGCGTCGTGCACCCGCAGCGCCGCGGCCCGCGCCGCATCCGGCGACGGCCCCGCGATCACCGCGCGCAATCGCGCCCAGGCCGCATCCGCATCGCGTACGCGCACCATCTGACCCGCCGCATCCAGCTCGACCGCGATCGGTGCCACCAGGGCGTGCGCCAGCGCGACGTAGGGGGAAAGCGCACCCTTGCTGTCGTCGACCCGCGCCGGATCGACCGCCATGACCGCCAGATAGCCGCGCCCATCGCGTTCGAACCGCACCCGCCGCACCGCCCGCAGCGTTCGCGGCCCCTCACCGTCGTCACGCACCTCGACCCGTACGAGCAGCAAGTCGCGCCCGACCGGCGGCGCGAATCGCGCAAAGGCGGGCGAAGCGACCAGCAGCGTCGCCGGTAGCAGCCATAATGCAGGCACCCTCACCGCCGCGGCGTACCCACCGCATGCGCCGCCGTCACCGCCGCGATCAGCAGCAGCGCGGCATTCGCCTGATGCGCCACCGCGATCTCGATCTGCACGCCGCTCAGCAGCGTCGCGATGCCGAGCAGGATCTGCACGACCACCAGTGCGACGAGCGCCCCGGCCACGCCGCCGGCGCGTGCCGCGCGCGCGCGCAGCGCCAGCCACACCAGCGCCCCGGCTGCGACGAACGCGACCCAGCGATGAATGAACTGCACCACAATCGGATTGTCGACCGCATTGCTCCACGCCGGCGACAGCATCGGCACTCCCGCGGGGAAGAGCGCGTCACCCATCAGCGGCCAGCTGGAAAAGGCGTAGCCGGCGTCCAGCCCCGCGGTGAATGCGCCAAACACGATCTGCACCGCCAGCGCCGCCAGCGCCAGTGCGGGGCCGGCACGCAGCGAGGCGGAGCGCGCCAGCGGATTGACCGCCAGCAGCCGCAGGTCGCGCGCCGTCCACACGATGCCGCCCAGGATGAACAAGGCGGTCGACAGATGCACCGCCAGCCGGATGTGGCTGACGTCGATGCGCACCGACAGCCCCGATGCGACCATCCACCAGCCGATCGCTCCCTGCAGGCCGCCCAGCGCCAGCAGCGCGCTCAACCGCCAGCCATAGCCGCGCGGGATGCGCCGCGTCACCGCGAACCAGATCAAGGGCAGCGCGAACGCCAGCCCGATGACGCGCCCCAGCAGGCGGTGGACATATTCCCAGAAGAAGATCGCCTTGAACCCGGCCAGCGTCATGCCGCGATTCAGCTCCTGATATTCCGGGATGCGCTGATAGTTGGCGAACTCCGCCTGCCACTGCGCCTCGTTCAGCGGCGGGATGACACCGCTGATCGGCTTCCACTGCGTGATCGACAGCCCCGATTCGGTCAGCCGCGTGATGCCGCCCACCACCACCATCGCGACGATCAGCGCCGCGACGATATGAAGCCAGCGCGCGATCGCGGCCGGGCGGGTGGTGACGGAAAAACCGGGGCTGGGCTGTAGCATGGCGCGGCTCTACTCCCCCGCCGCGCGCTTGCCTACCGCGACGTCGTCAGACCAGGCGGCTCTGCTTGAGCGCGGCGGCGATGAAGCTGGCGAAAAGCGGATGCGGCTCGAACGGCTTGCTCTTCAGCTCCGGGTGGAACTGCACGCCGACGAACCACGGATGGTCCGGCCGCTCGACGATCTCCGGCAGCGTGCCGTCGGGCGACATGCCGGAGAAGACCAGCCCGCCTTGCTCCAGTGCATCGCGATACTTGGTGTTCACTTCGTAGCGGTGGCGATGCCGCTCGTGGATCGTGTCGCTGCCATAGATCGACGCGACGACGCTGTTGCCGGTCAGCTTCGCCTCATAGGCGCCCAGCCGCATCGTGCCGCCCAGGTCGCCGTTCTCGGCGCGCTGCTCCAGCCCGCGCTCGGTCATCCATTCGGTGATGAGGCCGACGACCGGTTCGTCGGTCGGGCCAAATTCGGTCGACGACGCCGCCTTGATCCCCGCCATGTCGCGCGCACCCTCGACGCAGGCCATCTGCATCCCGAAGCAGATGCCGAAATACGGCACCCGGCGCTCGCGTGCGAACCGGACCGAGGCGATCTTGCCCTCCGCTCCGCGCGATCCGAACGCGCCGGGGACCAGGATCGCGTGGCACGGCTCCAGATGCGCGGCGATCTCCGCGTCATCGCCCTCGAACAGCTCGGCGTCGATCCAGCGGATGTTGACCTTCACGCGGTTGGCGATGCCGCCATGGACCAGCGCCTCGTTCAACGACTTGTACGCGTCCTGCAGGCCGACATATTTGCCGACGACGCCGACCGTCACCTCGCCCTCCGGATGCATCAGCCGCTCGACGATCTCGTCCCAGCGACTGAGGTCCGGCGGCGACGACGGCGTGATGCCGAACGCGCGCAGCACTTCCGAGTCGAGACCTTCGCCATGATATTGCAGCGGCACGGCGTAGATGCTCTTCGCATCCAGCGCGGGGATCACCGCGCTCTCGGGCACGTTGCAGAACAGCGCGATCTTCGCCCGCTCCGATTCGGGCAGCGGCTGTTCGCAGCGGCATACGATGACGTCGGGCTGCACGCCCAGTGCCGCGATCTCGCGTACCGAATGCTGCGTCGGCTTGGTCTTCAGCTCGCCCGCCGCGGCGATGTACGGGACCAGCGTGACGTGGACGCTGATCGCATTCCCGCGCCCCACCTCGTTCTTCAGCTGGCGGATCGCCTCGATGAAGGGCAGCGACTCGATATCGCCGACCGTCCCGCCGATCTCGCACAGCACGAAGTCGAGGTCGTCGGTCTCCGCCTTCGCGAACGCCTTGATCGCGTCGGTGACGTGCGGAATGACCTGCACCGTCGCGCCCAGGTAGTCGCCGCGCCGCTCGCGCGTGATGATTTGCTGGTAGATCCGGCCCGAGGTGACGTTGTCCGACTGGCGCGCCGACACACCCGTGAACCGCTCGTAATGGCCGAGGTCGAGGTCCGTCTCCGCGCCGTCGTCGGTAACGTACACCTCGCCGTGCTGGTACGGGCTCATCGTGCCCGGATCGACGTTCAGATAGGGGTCGAACTTGCGAATCCGCACGCGATAGCCGCGCGCCTGGAGCAGCGCCGCGAGGCTCGCCGCCATAAGACCCTTGCCGAGCGAGGAAACCACGCCGCCGGTGATGAAGATATACCGCGCCATGGGACGCAACCCCTAACCGTTGAACACGAACAAGCGCAAGCGCGCGCGGTACACCGCGCGCGACGAAGCGCCGATAGAAACAGGATCAGTTGGCGATCGGGACGCCGTTGTCCGCCGGCGCCGGAGCGGGCGCGCCCGGAGCCCCCGCCGGCACCTGCGGCTGCGTCTGCACCGGCTGCGTCTGCGCGGCGGGCGCGCGGCGCTGGAGCGAGGTGTCGACGGTGGTCCCGCTGCGGCTGGCGGCGATGAAGGCGAGCAGCACGCTCATCGCGATGAACAGCCCCGCCAGCACGCCCGTGGCGCGCGTCAGAAAATCCGCCGCGCCGCGCGCCGACATCAGCCCCGACGGGCTGCCGGACGAGGTCAGGCCGCCGCCTTCCGAGCGCTGCATCAGGATCACGGTGACCAGGGCTGCCGCGATGATGGCCTGAACGACGAGCAGGAAAGTGAACATGACGCGCGCGGGATCCCACAGGTAAAGAAACGGCGCACGCAACGACGGCCATGCCCCGGACCGGCGCCACATAGGCGGACCCGCCCGAAGGATCAACTGCGCGTGCCCCACGGCCCGTTCCGTAAAATCATGACAGGGCTGAAACCACTGGTTGAACACGGCGTTATCCCTCGCGACGAGCCGGAACGGACCGGCAACCCTTTCAGCACAAGGCGGGACGAGGACGTGTCAGCTTTCGCTCAGCCGGAATTGAATTCGTGGATGAAGGCGCTGGTCGATTACGTGCGGTCGGGCGAGCCCGACCTCACGAACCGCCAGATGGCACTTCTTCTGGTCGTATATCTGCGGCCCGGCCCGCATACGGTGCGCGGTCTGGCGCGGATACTGAACGTTTCGAAACCCGTCGTGACGCGCGCCTTGAACAGGCTGGGCGCTCTCGGCTATCTGCGCCGCCAACGCGACGACAGCGACAAGCGCAACATCTTCGTCGCCCGCACATCCGAAGGGGCAGATTTTCTTGAGGAGTTCGGCCAGTTCATCGGCGATGGAGACGCATCGCCACCGGCCCGCGCCGTCAACGCGTAGCGGATTCGCGCTGACCGGGCGCTCGCGCGCGCTCAACCCCCGCACCAACGCCGTGCGCCCCGATATCGCCGACGTTCGCCTGGCGGATCAGGTGTTCGCGCCGCACTATGCCGCTCCCGTCCGCCGGACGTTGCGCGCCGACACCACCCTGCGCGAAGGACGCGACGCCGCATCGCCGGCGATGGTGCAACTGCGCGCGGGCGATCCGTTCGACCTGCTCGACGTCACCGGCGGCGTCGCATGGGGCATCGCCACCGGCCCCGGGCTGGTCGGCTATCTCGATGCAGGGATGGTCGCGGCATGAGCGTCCAGGTCTTCATCGACGGCGCGGTGGGCACCACCGGCCTCGAGATCCGCGACCGGCTGTCCGATCGGCCGGAGATCGCGCTCGTCACGCTGGACGACGCGCAGCGCAAGGACGCCGCCGCGCGCGCGCAGGCGCTCAACGCCGCCGACTTCGTCATCCTCTGCCTGCCCGACGATGCGGCGCGCGACGCGGTATCGATGATCGCCAACGACCGCACGCGGGTCATCGACGCCTCCACCGCGCATCGCGTCGCGGACAGCTGGACCTACGGGTTCGCCGAGCTGGACGCCGCCAATGCGACGCGGATCGCGACCGCGCGCTTCGTCAGCAATCCCGGCTGCTACCCGACGGGCTTCCTCGCGCTCGTCGCGCCGCTCGTCCGCGACGCGCTGATCCCCGCCGACTGGCCGCTGACGGTCAATGCCATCTCCGGCTATTCGGGCGGCGGCAAGGCATTGATCGAGCGGTTCGAGCAGGATCCGGACCTGGCCTTCCGCGACTATGGCTTCACGCTCGCGCACAAGCATATTCCGGAGATGCAGAAGCACGCCGGCCTCGCCTACGCCCCGGTCTTCGCGCCGATGGTGACGCGCGCCTATCGCGGCATGATCGTCGAAGTGCCCCTGCCGATCGCCGCGATGCCCGGCCGTCCGTCTCGCGCCGCGATGCTCGACTCGCTGCACCGTGCCTATGCCGGCAGCGCGCTGGTGCACGTCCATGACGACGCGCCGGACGAGCTGCTGATCGGAACCGACGATGCGGGCACCGACCGGCTCGACCTGCGGGTCTTCGCGGCGGCGGACGGGTCGCAGGCACGCCTCGTCGCCACGCTCGACAATCTGGGCAAGGGCGCGGCGGGGGCAGCGGTGCAGAACCTGAACATCATGGCCGGGCTCGACCCCGTCGCCGGCCTGACTCTCTGATTCCTCCCAAATAGGAGACTTCGGTGAAGCGCGATCCTGTCGGCAAGCTGCTGTTGTTCGGCGCCACGGGCGATCTCGCCCGGCGCATGCTGTTGCCGTCGCTGTTCGGGCTGCATGCCGACGGCCTTTTGCCCGACGGGCTGACGATCACCGGCTCGGCGCGCGCCGACCTCGACGACGACGGCTTCCGCGAGGAGGCGTCGAAGGCGCTGGACGAATTCCTCCCCGCGGACCGCAAGGATGCGGACAAGATCGCGTCCTTCCTCCAGCGGCTGCAGTTCCAGGCCGCCGATCTGTCGAACGAGGCCACCTTCGCCCCGCTCGCGGAAAAGATCGGCGACGTGTCCGGCGGGCTGTCGATCTTCCTCTCCACCGCGCCGTCGCTGTTCGAGGCCGCCGTCAAGGGGCTGCAGAAGGTCGGTCTCGCCGGCCCTACCGTCCGCATCGGTCTGGAAAAGCCGCTCGGCTACGACCTGGCTTCCTCGAAGGAGATCAACGACACCGTCGCCGCCGCCTTCACCGAGGAGCGGATCTTCCGCATCGATCACTATCTCGGCAAGGAGACGGTGCAGAACATCCTCGCGCTGCGCTTCGGCAATTCCTTCTTCGAGCCGGTGTGGAACGCGCAGGGCATCGACAACGTCCAGATCACCGTGTCGGAAACGGTCGGGCTGGAGGATCGCGCCGGCTATTACGACGGTGCCGGCGCGCTGCGCGACATGGTGACGAACCATATCCTGCAACTCGTCGCACTGATCGCGATGGAGCCCCCCGCCCGCTTCGACCCGACCGACATCCGCGACGAAAAGGCCAAGGTCTTCCGCTCGTTGCGCCATATCGCGCCCGAGGAAGTCGCGCATTGCACCGTCACCGGCCAATATGTCGGCGGCGCGTCGAAGGGCGAGATCGTCAAGGGCTATGACGAGGAGCTCGGCCGCGACAGCAACACCGAGACGTTCGTCGCGATCAAGGCGCATATCGACAACTGGCGCTGGCAGGGCGTGCCCTTCTACCTGCGCACGGGCAAGCGCATGCCGGTGCGCCGCAGCGAGATCGCGATCCAGTTCAAGCCGGTGCCGCACTCGATGTTTGCCGGGCGCGGCGGGCTGCTCCAGCCCAACATGCTCGTCATCCGCCTCCAGCCGGAGGAATATATCGAGCTGCTGGTGATGGCGAAGGAGCCCGGCCTCGACCGCGACGGCGTGCGCCTGCGCGAGGTGCCGCTGAAGCTCAGCCTCGACGCCGAATTCGCCGGCACCCGCCGTCGCATCGCCTACGAGCGCCTGCTGCTCGACCTGATCGAGGGCGACCAGACGCTGTTCGTCCGCCGCGACGAGGTGGAGGCCCAGTGGATCTGGACCGACGCGATCCGCGCCGGCTGGAAGGCGAACAACACCAAGCCGAAGCAATACCCCTCCGGCACCTGGGGCCCCTCCGCCGCGATCGCACTGACCGAGCGCGATGGCGTCACCTGGGTCGACGACTGATCCGCCTGAACCCCGCGCCCTCCACTCCGTTCGTGTCGAGTAGCGACCGAGCGTAGTCGAGGGCGCGTATCGAGACATCCTCGACACGCCGTCTCGACTTCGCTCGACGGCTGCTCGAACCGAACGGTACTGGAACACACATGACCGAAATCGAATGGTGGGAATATGACGACGCCGCCGAGCTGGCGGATGCGGTCGCGGGCGACATCCAGTTCGTGATCGAAAGCGCGATCGACGCGCGCGGCTCCGCGGTGATCGCGCTCGCAGGCGGCAAGACCCCGCTGCCCGCCTATGAGAAGCTGGCGAAGGCCAAGCTCGACTGGAAGCGCGTCACGATCATCCCAGGCGACGAACGCATCGTGCCGCTGGGCGATACGCTGTCGAACGTCACCGCGCTCGGCAAGACCTTCATCCCGAAGGGCGCGCGCGTCATCCCGATCGTCCCCAAGGCGACCCCGGACTACAAGGCCGCCGGCCGCTCGGCGGATGCGCTGTTGCAGGATCTGCACTGGCCGCTCGACCTGTGCGTGCTGGGCGTGGGCGGCGACGGGCACACCGCCTCGATCTTCCCCGGCCCCGATTACGACGAGGCGCTGAACGGCCCGAAGGAGCGCCGCGCGCTGGGCGTCATGCCCGATCCCCTGCCGCCAGAGGCGCCGGTGGCGCGCGTCACGCTCAGCCGCCAGGGCATCGTCACCGCGCGCGCGCTGCTGCTCGCGGTCACGGGTGCGGCCAAGCGCAAGGTGATCGAGGATGCGATCAAGGAGGGCGCCGGGTCGCCCTATCCGATCGGGCGCGTGCTGGCGGACGTCGAGCTGCCGGTCGACATCCACTGGGCCCCCTGACGCGCCCTGACGTAACGGAATACGTATGTTTCCGCGGGCGTCACCTTCGCGCCCGCAACGCTCCTCGTTAAAGGGCTCGCATGAACCCCGCCGTCAGCGCCGTCACCGACCGCATCATCGAACGCTCGCGCCCGTCGCGGGCCGCCTATCTCGCGCTGATCGAACGTGAGCGCGACACCTGGGTCGGCCGCCCGCGGCTGGGCTGCGCCAACCTGGCGCACGCCTATGCCGGCACGCCCGAGGATCGCGACACGATGAAGTCGCAGCATCAGGCGATGAATATCGGCATCGTCACCGCCTACAACGACATGTTGTCGGCGCACGCCGTCTACTATCGCTACCCGGAGCTGATGAAGGTCTGGGCGCGCGAGGTCGGCGCGACCGCGCAGGTCGCGGGCGGCGTGCCCGCGATGTGCGACGGCGTGACTCAGGGCTATCCGGGGATGGAGCTGTCGCTGTTCAGCCGCGACACGATCGCGCTGTCGACCGCGATCGCGCTCAGCCACGGCACGTTCGAGGGCGCGGCACTGCTCGGCATCTGCGACAAGATCGTGCCGGGCCTGCTGATGGGCGCGCTGCGCTTCGGGCATCTGCCGATGGTCCTGATCCCCGGCGGCCCGATGCCGTCGGGCCTGCCCAACAAGGCGAAGGCCGCGGTGCGCGAACGCTTCGCGGAGGGGAATGCGACACGCGACGAGCTGCTCGACGCGGAGATCCAGGCCTATCACTCGCAAGGCACCTGCACCTTCTACGGCACCGCCAACACCAACCAGATGATGATGGAGGTGATGGGCCTGCACATGCCCGGCGCCGCCTTCGTCAATCCGGGCACGAAGCTGCGTCAGGAGCTGACCCGCGCCGCGGTCCACCGGCTCGCCGCGATCGGCACGCACGGCGACGACTACCGCCCGCTTGGCCACTGCGTCGACGAGAAGGCGATCGTCAACGCGGCGGTCGGTCTGCTCGCGACCGGGGGCTCGACCAACCACCTGCTCCACGTGCCTGCGATCGCGCGCGCGGCGGGGATCATCATCGACTGGGAGGATTTCGACCGCCTGTCGGCCGCCGTCCCGCTGCTGGCGCGCGTCTATCCCAACGGCTCGGCCGACGTGAACGGATTCGAGGCGGCGGGCGGCATGCCCTTCGTCGTCCGTGAGCTGCTCGACGCCGGCTACCTGCATCGCGACATCCTGACCGTCGCGGGCGGCGACCTGACCGATTACGGGCGCAAGCCGGTGGTCTCGGACGACACCTTGACCTGGACCGATCCGGGCGCCAGCGGCGACGACACGATACTGCGCCCCGCCGCGCAGCCCTTCTCGCCCGATGGCGGGATGCGCATCCTTCAAGGCAATATCGGCCGCGCCTGCATCAAGGTGTCTGCGGTCGAGCGCGAACGCTGGGTGATCGAGGCGCCCGCGCGCGTCTTCGCCGATCAGCTGGAGGTACTCGACGCGTTCAAGAACGGCGAGCTGGAGCGCGACGTCGTCGTCGTGGTCCGCTTCCAGGGACCGCGCGCCAACGGCATGCCCGAACTCCACAAGCTGACCCCGCCGCTGGGCGTGCTCCAGAACCGCGGGTTCAAGGTCGCGCTGGTGACGGACGGCCGGATGTCGGGCGCCAGCGGCAAGGTGCCGTGCGCGATCCACTGCTCGCCCGAGGCGCTGGGGAACGGCGCCATCGCGCTGATCCGCGACGGCGACCTCATCCGCGTCGATGCGGAGACGGGCACGCTGACCGCGCTGGTCGACGCCGCTGAATGGGCCGCGCGCACGCCCGCGACGCCGCCGGCTGCGGCAACGGGCATGGGCCGCGAACTGTTCGGCATGTTCCGCGGTCAGGCGGACGAGGCCGAAAAGGGCGCGAGCGCGATCCTCGCGGGCGCGGGGCTGTAGGACATGGCGTCACCCCGGACGTGTTCCGGGGTCCACCCAACCGCACACCTAAACGGATCGGACTTGCGGCGCGGTGGATGCCGGAACAAGTCCGGCATGACGGAGATTGCTGATGCAGGTCGTATCGGTTGACATCGGGGGCACCCATGCCCGCTTCGCCATCGCCGAAGTGGCGGATGGCCGCGTCGTGTCGCTGGGCGAGCCGACCACGCTCAAGGTCGCCGAACACGCCAGCCTCCAGACCGCGTGGGAGGCGTATCGCGACCAGCAGGGCGGCACATTGCCCGGCGCCGCCGCGCTGTCGGTCGCCTCGCCGATCACGGGCGACGTCATCCGCCTGACCAACAATCCCTGGGTCATCCGCCCGTCGCTGATCCCCGAGCGGCTCGGCGCAGACACCTACACCATCGTCAACGATTTCGCCGCGGTCGGCCATGCCGTCGCGCAACTGCCGGCGGCGGATTTCGAGCATCTGTGCGGCCCGGACACCCCGCTCCCGGCGCAGGGGGTGACCACGGTCTGTGGCCCCGGCACCGGGCTGGGCGTGGCACAGGTGTTCAAGCAGGACGGCAGCTACTGGGTCCTCCCCACCGAGGGCGGGCACATGGACTATGCGCCGCTCGACGGGATCGAGGATGCGATCCTCAAGCGCCTGCGCAAGACCTACACCCGCGTCTCCGCCGAACGGATCGTCGCCGGCCCGGGCATCGTCGCGATCTACGAGACGCTGGCCGAGCTGGAAGGCCGCGCCGTGCGCCACATGGACGACAAGGCGATCTGGACGGAGGCGCTCGACGGCTCCGATTCGCTCGCGCTCGCCGCGCTCGACCGCTTCTGCCTCGCGCTCGGCGCGGTCGCGGGCGACCTTGCGCTGGCGCATGGCGCACACGGCGTCGTCATCGCCGGCGGCCTCGGGCTGCGCATCAGGGACAAATTGCTGCGCTCGGGCTTCGACCAGCGCTTCGTCGCCAAGGGCCGCTTCCAGCAGATGATGGCGAAGCTGCCCGTCAAGCTCATCACCCATCCCCAGCCCGGCCTCTTCGGGGCGGCTGCCGCATTTGCCCAGGAGCACGCGCGTTGACCGATATCGCCACCATCATGCAGACCAGCCCGGTCATCCCGGTGCTGGTCATCAAGGACGCTGCACAGGCGCGCCCGCTCGCCGAGGCGCTGGTCGCCGGCGGGCTGAAGGTCCTGGAGGTGACGCTGCGCACCCCCGCCGCGCTCGACGCGATCCGCGAGATGAAGCAGGTGCCCGGCGCGATCGTCGGCGCCGGTACGGTCGTGACCAAGGAGCAGGTCGCCGAGGTAAAGGCCGCGGGCGCGGAGTTCATCGTCTCCCCCGGCCTGTCGCAGCCGCTGGGCGAGACGATCGCCGCCGCCGGTATCCCGTGGCTGCCAGGCGTCGCCACCGCGGGCGACATCATGCGCGGGCTCGACATGGGGCTGACCCACTTCAAGTTCTTTCCCGCTGAAACCAGCGGCGGGGTGAAGGCGCTGAAGGCGCTCGCCGCCCCCTTCTACCAGTGCCGCTTCTGCCCCACCGGCGGCATCACCGAAGCGACCGCGCGCGACTGGCTCTCGCTCGATCCGGTGCTCTGCGTCGGCGGCAGCTGGGTCACCGAAGGCACTCTCCCCGAAATCGAAGCGCGTGCAAGGGCGGCGGTCGCGCTTAGGGGCTGACCGGCTCAGGCACACCGCCCCCCCAATGTCACCCCGGACTTGTTCGAGACCTCTGCGAAAGGCACGCAAGGAGGCGGGTAAGGCGGGGCCTGGTGGCTATGGCGGTGGTTCAGCGTGTACGGAGGCGGAAGATATCGGCGGGCGGGTAGACCCGTTATGGTCCTTCAGGCAGCAGCCCGCCGCAGATTGTAGGCGATGGCGGCG
>CAJYKB010000093.1 GCA_913774925.1 uncultured Sphingomonas sp.
AGGGTTCCGCGCTCCGCAAGGCTTGAGGTGCGCGGGGCCCTGGATGCCGGAACGAGTCGGGCATGACGAGATGGTGCGGGGGCACCGTTCACTCCAGCAACTTCGGCCCGTCCTTCTGCAGCTTCGCGCGGATCTGCTCCGCGAACATGCCCAGGAACCCCGGCAGCACGAACGTCGCATGGACGTTGCGCTCCGCCACCGCGAGCTGCACCGCAATCCGCTGCCCCATACCCTCGACCACGAAGTGCAGCGTATCGCCCTCCCAGCGATGTTCGCTGACATGCCCGCCGGGGATATAGCCCGCGAGCTTACCGAAGCCGCCCTCGATCCGCTGCCTCGCGCCGGCGACACCCAGCTGGTGCGGCAGGTCGACCTCGATCGGTTGCGTCATGCGGCGGCCTTTCCGGTGGCGAACAGTTGCGCGTCGTCGGCGAACGCCTTAAACTCCAGCGCGTTGCCGCTGGGGTCGCGGAAGAACATCGTCGCCTGCTCGCCCGCCTGCCCCTTGAAGCGGGTGTGCGGCGCGATCCCGAAGGTCACGCCCGCCGCCGCCACTCGCGCCGCCAGCGCCTGCCAGTCGGGCATCGTCAGCACGATCCCGAAATGCGGCACCGGCACGTCATGCCCGTCGACCGCATTGGTCACCGCGACCGGCCGCGCGGCGAGATCGAGATGCGCGACGATCTGATGCCCGTAGAAATCGAAGTCGATCCACTGCTCGCTCGACCGCCCCTCCGTACAGCCGAGCACCTCGCCGTAGAAGCCGCGCGCCGCGGCGAGGTCGTGGACCGGAAAGGCGAGGTGGAAAGGTCTGAGTGTCATGCCAGCATGATACACGATGCTGGCGGGCTGGGGGAAGGGCAACGTCCCCCCATCGTCATGCCGGGCTCGTCCCGGCATCCACCGGGCCGCATGCCTCGCACCTGGAGAGTCGCGGCACGGTGGACCCCGGAACAAGTCGAGCCCTCTGCGAAAGTCGAGGATCGCCCGACAATGTCGCGGTTCCCCGGCGAAGGCCGGGGCCCAGTTGGCGTGGCTTTTCCGTCTGTTACCACCGTTCCCGAGCTGGGCCCCGGCCTGCGCCGGGGAACGAGGAACTGAGTTTCGCAAAGGTCTCGAACAAGTCCGGGGTGACGTGACGGTCGCGGGGGCGACACGCTCTCCCCTCCTGGATCGGTATCGTCTAGGACGCGCGCCCATGAGATTCCCCGCGCTCACCGCCGTCGTCCTCGGTGCGATCGTCGCCTGCGCCTTCGCGCCGCTCGACGCCTGGTGGGCGGCGCTGCCCGCGCTGGCGCTGTGGATGGCGCTGGTCCACGCCGCGCCGACGATGCGCCAGGCGCTGTGGCGCGGCTGGGCGTTCGGGGTCGGGCATTTCACGATCAACGACAATTGGATCCAGCACGCCTTCACCTTTCAGGATCAGATGCCGCCCGTGCTCGGCTATGCCGCGCCGCTGGCGCTGGCGCTGTACCTCGCGGTCTATCCGATGATCGCCGCAGGGCTGGCATGGCGGGTGCGGCGTCCGCGGATCGATACCGCCTGGATCCTCTTCTTCGCCGCAGCCTGGATCGCGAGCGAGTGGCTGCGCAGCTGGGTCTTCACCGGCTATGCGTGGGACCCGCTCGGGGTGGCGTGGCTCGGGCTGCCCTTCGACGATATCGCGCTGCTGGCGCGCGACGTCGGCACCTATGCGCTGTCGGGCGTGTTCGTCCTCGTCGCGGGCGCGCTGCTGCTCGCCGCACGCCGCCGCTGGGCGCTGCCGGTCGCGCTCGCCATGCTGCTCCTCGCGCAGATCGTGCGCGGCACCCTCGACGTCCCGCCTCCGCAGGCAGTCCCCGCCCCTCGCGTCGTCACGGTCCAGCCCGCGGTGCCGCAGGATCAGCGCGGCGAAAGCGATCAGGCGATGATGCTCGCGCGCCTCGTCCGCCTGTCGGGCCGCCCCGGCGCGGTGCCGCGGCTGGTGCTCTGGCCGGAGGGCGTGATCCGCGACTTCATCGAGGACGATTACCCGCTCTGGGTCTATGCCGATACCAGCCCCTGGGCGACGCGTGCGCGCATGGCGTCGGTGCTCGGCCCTCGCGACCTGCTGATGACCGGAGGCACCGCGCTCCAGTTCGATCGCAAGGGCGACGTGGCGACCGCGACCAATTCGGTCTTCGTGCTCGATGATCGCGGACGCATCCTCGGGCGCTACGACAAGGCGCATCTCGTCCCCTATGGCGAGTATCTTCCGATGCCGTGGCTGCTGCGCCCGCTCGGCCTGTCGCGCCTCGTGCCGGGCGACATGGACTTCCTTCCCGGCCCCGGCGCGCGCACGCTGAACCTGCCCGGCTTCGGTGCGATCGGGGTGCAGGTCTGCTACGAGATCATCTTCTCCGGCCATGTCACCGACCGCGCGCATCGCCCGCGGATGATCTTCAACCCCTCGAACGAGGCATGGTTCGGCACCTGGGGGCCGCCACAGTTCCTGCGCCAGGCGCAGCTACGTGCGATCGAGGAAGGGCTGCCGATCGTCCGCGCCACCCCCAACAGCAATACCTCGGTCATCTCGGCGGATGGCAAGGTGCTGGGCAACGTGCCGCATCACCGCGCGGGGGCGATCGACCTGCCGCTGCCCCCCGCCCGCCCGCCGACGCTGTTCGCACGCCTCGGCAATGCGATGGCGGCCATCGTGGGACTGGCACTGTGCGCGGCGGCGATTGCAATGCGCCGCCGTCGGAGATAAAGACATAAAGGCATCTTTATATCGTTATCTCTTCATCGGAGCGCCCATGCGTCAGTCGTTCATCTTCACCTCCGAGTCGGTGTCCGAAGGCCATCCGGACAAGGTCGCGGACCAGATTTCCGATTCGATCGTCGATCTGTTCCTGTCGAAGGACCCCGAGGCGCGCGTCGCGTGCGAGACGCTGACGACGACGCAGCTGGTCGTGCTGGCGGGCGAGATCCGCGGCAAGGGGATCATGGACGCCGACGGCAACTGGGCCGAGGGCGTGAAGGACGAGATCGAGAAGACCGTCCGCGATACCGTGAAGCGCATCGGCTACGAGCAGTCGGGCTTCCACTGGCAGACCTTCCGCTTCGAGAACAACCTGCACCCGCAGTCGGCGCATATCGCGATGGGCGTGGACGAGAGCGGCAACAAGGATGAGGGCGCCGGCGACCAGGGCATCATGTTCGGTTACGCGACCGACGAGACGCCCGGCCTGATGCCCGCCACGCTGTACTACAGCCACAAGATCCTGGAGCGCATGGCCGCCGACCGCCACTCGGGCGCGGCGCCGTTCCTGGAGCCGGACGCGAAGAGCCAGGTCACGCTCCAGTATGAGAACGAGGTGCCGGTGAAGGCGACCGCGCTCGTAGTGTCGACCCAGCACTCGGCGGACCTGTCGAACGAGGCGGGTCAGGCGAAGCTGCGCGACTATGTGAAGGGCGTGTTCGCCGACGTGCTTCCCAACGGCTGGCTGCCGGAGGAGAGCAAGATCTACGTCAACCCGACGGGCCTGTTCGAGATCGGCGGGCCGGACGGCGACGCGGGCGTCACCGGGCGCAAGATCATCGTCGATACCTACGGCGGTGCCGCACCGCACGGCGGCGGCGCGTTCAGCGGCAAGGACCCGACCAAGGTCGACCGTTCCGCCGCCTATGTCGCGCGCTATCTGGCGAAGAACGTCGTCGCAGCGGGCCTCGCCCGGCGCTGCACGATCCAGCTGTCCTACGCGATCGGCATCGCGGAGCCGCTGTCGGTCTATGTCGACCTGCACGGCACCGGCACCGTCGAGGAAGCGAAGCTGGAGGCCGCGCTGCCGAAGCTGGTCCGCCTTACGCCCAAGGGCATCCGCGAGCACCTGAAGCTCAACGCCCCGATCTATTCGAAGACGGCCGCCTACGGCCACTTCGGCCGCGATCCGGAAGGCGCGCTGTTCACCTGGGAAAAGACCGATCTGGTTGACGCGCTGAAGGCCGCCGTCGCCTGATCCCACGGGGCGGCCCCGGCCGCCCCGGTCATCTCGATACGTGCGTTCGGGGAAGCCGCCCCGCCCCCTCCGGCGCCCCGAGCGTGTTAGAGACTTCTGCGACAATTCTCCTTGTTCCCCGGCGGAGGCCGGGGCCCAATTAGGGGACGCTGGCCACATGTTGCCAAGCCACGCCAACTGGGCCCCGGCCTTCGCCGGGGAACGGTGAAATTTCGGGCGATAAACGGCGCGCAACCCAGATGGCCGGATAAGCCCTTTACTCCGCCCATACCGTCACCCCGGACATGTTCCGGGGTCCACCGTCCCGCTGGAGCAACGGCCCGTGAGCGAGCGACACTGTGGATGCCAGAACCCGTCCGGTATTCGGGTGGGAGGATACCGGCCCACCGACCGGCACGTGCAGAGTCCCGAACGTCGACAGGCTCAACCTACCACCGAGCCCCCACCACACGCCGCCCGCAACTCGCTCGCCAGCGTCTCTATCAGCGCCCGCGCCGGCATCGCCAGCGCCAATGGCGCGCCCTGCCCCGCCCATTGCGCGCCGAAACCGCTCTCACCCCGCGCCTGCGCCGCCGCGTGCAGCGCCTTTCCCGCGTCATAGGCGCGCGGATAGTCCGGCACATCGCGCTCCAGCCCCTCGCCCAGCGCGGTGAACCGGTTCGCGAGCGCCCGCGCCGGACGCCCGGAAACGGCGCGCGTCATCACCGTCCGATACGCCGCCTCGCCGAACAGTGCCTCGCGATAGCCCGCGTCCGCCGCCGACTCGTCGCAACCGACGAACGCCGTCCCCAATTGCGCCGCCACCGCCCCCAGGTCGAGCGCCGCGGCGATGCCCGCACCGTCCATGATCCCGCCCGCCGCGATCACCGGCAGCGTGGTTTCACGGGTCAGCAACCTCACCAGCGCCATCGTCCCCAGCGCGGTATCGTCCGCCGCGGGGTCGAACATGCCGCGATGCCCGCCCGCTTCGATCCCCTGCGCGACGATTCCGTCGATTCCCGCCGCCGCGATCGCCCGCGCCTCCGCCACATTCGTCGCGGTGGCGAGCATCGCGACGCCCTGCGCGCGCAGCGCCGCGATCACCCCCGCCTCCGGCAGACCGAAATGGAAGCTAACGACGGGCGGTGCCGCCTCCACCAGCATCGCCTGCATCGCGGCGTCTTCCGCAAAGCTCGTGTAGATCGTCCGCAATTCCCCGGGCGGCACCGCCCCGAAGCGTTCGAACGCCGGCCGCAACCGCTCGGTCCATGCCGCCTCGTGCGCCGGATCGACACGCGGCGCGGCATGGACGAATACATTGACGTTGAACGCGCGCGCCGTGCCCGCACGGACGGCCGCAATCATCCCCGCCGCGTCCGCCACAGTCGCCGCTCCGATGCCGATCGATCCCAGAGCGCCCGCCTCGGACACTGCCACCGCCATCGCCGGGGTCGACACGCCCGCCATCGGCGCCTGTACGATCGGCAGCGTGCACCCCAGTCGTGCCAGCCACATCAGCTTGGATGTGCCTCGACCTCGGCCTCGGCGGAGCGTTGCGCGCGCCTTTCGACATAGCGGTCGACCGTCCCGATCGCCCAGCTCGCCAGCCGTTCCGACAGCCAGCCGATCGCGGCGCCCGCCGCCACGTCGGTCGCGTGATGCGCCCCGCGCGGCACCTGCGCCGCCCCGGCCGCGCCCGCCGCCAGCTTCACCGGCACCGCAACCGCGGGCAGGTCATGCGCCACCGACTGCGCCACCGCCACCGCACCCGCTGTATGCCCGGAGGGAAAGGCATTGCGGTCGGTATCGTCTGTCCCGCTGCCCTTCGCCAGATGCGCGCCGGTATCGGCCGCGTTCGGACGCGTCCGGTCGACGCTCGCCTTCAGCGCGGTCTTCAATCCGGTGGCCAGCAGGTGACTTGCCAGCATCCGCGTGCCGGTGCGCGTCATCGCCGGCTTGCGCAGTAGCGCACCCAGCGCCACCGTCCCCACCGCCAGCGCCAGCAGCGGCGGCTCGTCGGTCGCCTTGGCGACGGGGGACAGCAGCGCCGCCACGAACCCGTCCTCGTCCAGCCGTAGCTTCCGGGTCACGCGATGCTCCTTGTCGGCCGCCTTGCGCACCTTGTCCTTCTTCTTGCCCATCGCCGCGGCGTCTCCTTCGTCAACGCCCGCCCAACGCCCGCGCCTGCCTTAAGGCTGCACCGCCGCGGTATAGGCACCGAAACGCTCCGCCAGCACCAGCCGGCCCGCGTGCCACACCTGCACCCCGCCGCCCGGCTGCCCCGCATCGGCGGAGGCAAGCACGCGATAGACATAGCCGCCGTTCTCGAACTGATACACGCGGTTGCCCCCGCGCTGCGCCACCAGCCGCCCGTTGTCGATCGACAGCGACGCACGCGTGTCGCGCCCGCCCCAGTTCTGTGCCACCTCCGGCAGGTTCGAATCGTAGTTATAGCTGCGATAGCGATAGCCGTTGCGCTCGGTGCGGGTGACCTGGATCGAGCGCTTCGGCGTCACCCCCAGCACGCGCGTCTGCGGGGCGAAGCGGCAGCCGCTGGTGTCGTCGCCCAGTGTGATCGAGGTGACGGTCGGCGTCGTCGCCCCCGGCTCCACGACGCCCGGATTGACCGCATGGACGTTACCCATGGCGCGCCCGCTGGCATCGGTCAGCGGATACCAGATCTGGCTCATCCCCGCGTCGCTCTGGCCGACGCGCACGTCCATGGTCCGCGTCGCGAGCCCCGGCTTGGCGAAGGCGGTCAGCGTCGCGGCGCGATCACGCCCCGGCGGCGACAGCGTGAAGACGCGGTCGCGGTTGGTCGAATCGCAGACGAAGACCACCGGCTGCCACCCGTCCCCGCGATTCTGCATCGACACGGACTGCGGCCCGGGCATCTGCGCACCCTGCCCCTGCGCCAGTGCCGCTCCGCTCAAGCCGATGACCGCCGCCGCCCCGATCGTCCACGCTTGCATGACCGTCCCTTCGCTTCCTGCCGTTCCGTTTTGCGGGCAAAGGCGATAGGCGGCGCTGCATGAACGATCCCACAACGATCCGCCGCCTCTATGGCCGTCGTCAGGGCCACGCGCTGCGCGCCGGGCAGGCCGCGCTGGTCGAGGAACTGCTGCCCCGCGTGTCCGTCCCCACAGACGGCGACCTGAGCGCGGCCCGCCTCTTCGGCGACGACCGCCCGATGCAGGTCGAGATCGGCTTCGGCGCCGGCGAGCATCTCGCCGCGCAGGCCGCCGCCGCGCCCGACACCGGCTTCGTCGGCTGCGAGCCGTTCCTGAACGGTGTCGTCGGCGCGCTGGGCCACATTCGCGACGGCGCACTGGAGAACGTCCGCCTCCATATGGGCGACGCGCTGGAGGTGGTCGAGCGGCTTCCCGACGCGTCGCTGGAGCGCGTCTACCTGCTCCACCCCGATCCCTGGCCCAAGGCGCGCCATGCCAAGCGCCGCATGATGAACCACGGCCCGCTCGACCTGATCGCACGCAAGCTGAAACCGGGCGCGGAATTCCGCCTCGGCACCGACGACCCCACCTATTGCCGCTGGTCGATGATGGTGATGGATCAGCGCCGCGATTTCACCTGGCTGGCGGACGGCCCACAGGATTTCCTGACCCGCCCCGCCGACTGGCCCGAGACGCGCTACGAGCGCAAGGCACGCCGTCAGGGACATGAGGTCTGGTATTTCCGCTATCGGCGCATCTGACGGCGACGCGCGTCATCGGTTGTGACGATCAATCTGACATGAATTGATCGTTGTCGCGCAAACCCGTTTCGTCGTACCTAGTTCCCGACAGGGGAGGGCATCATGACGGACATCTATTCGCTGCGTCGCCGGATCGGGATCTGGGCCATTCTGGGCACCGCGGCGTGGTGCGCCATGGCCGCCGTCGGCGATGCCGCGATGATCGCCCTTCGCTGATACCCCTCGTGCGGCATTCGGTGGCCGCGCCGCGTTCCGGGGGGAACACGACGCGGCCATCGATCAATCCAGGTTGGGCCGCAACAGCCGCGCCGCGCGCTCCATGTCGACACCGCGCCGCGCGGCATAATCGGCGACCTGATCCTCCCCGATCCGCGCCACGCCGAAATATTCGGCCTGCGCATGCCCGAAGTAGAAGCCGCTGACCGCTGCGGTCGGCAACATGGCGTAGCTCTCGGTCAGCGACAGCCCGACATTCTCCTCCGCCGACAGCAAATCGAACAGCGTCCGCTTCAGGCTGTGCTCCGGGCACGCCGGATAGCCGGGCGCGGGGCGGATGCCGCGATACTGCTCGCGGACCAGCGCGTCGTTGGTCAGCTGCTCGTCGGGCGCATAGCCCCACAAGTCGGTGCGGACGTGCGCGTGGAGCGCCTCGGCGAAGGCCTCCGCCAGACGATCCGCCAGCGCCTTCAGCAGGATGTCGTTATAGTCGTCGTGCGCGGCCTTGTACCGTTCCAGATGCGGCTCGATCCCGTGGATGCCGACCGCGAACCCGCCGATCCAGTCGCCCGCCGGGTCGATGAAATCCGCCAGGCACATGTTCGCGCGCCCCTCGCGCTTGGCAATTTGTTGGCGCAGGAACGGCAGGCGAGTGGAATGTTCGTTGGTGCGGTCGAGGTCGGGCAGGTGCATCCCCTCCGGCACGCTGCCGCCATCGGGGGTGCGCGTGTCGACGCTGTGGCGGTCGTACACCCAGACGTCGTCGTCATGGCGATGGCACGGCCACAGCCCCGCAACGCCGCGCGCGGTCAGCCACTTCTCCTCAACGATCCGGTCGAGCATCGCCTGTGCATCCGCATACAGCGACGACGCGCTCTCGCCGACCACCTCGTCGGTCAGGATCGCGGGGAAGTTGCCCGCCAGTTCCCATGCGCGGAAGAACGGCGTCCAGTCGATGAACTCGCGCAGATGCGCCAGATCCCAATCCTCGAACACATGCACGCCGGGCTTCGCCACCGCGGGCGCCTTCAGCGCCATGTCCGCCGCGAACCCGCGCTTGCGCGCCTCCTCCAGCGGCAGCAGCGCATTCTGCCCCTTGCCCTCGCGCGCATCGCGCACCGCCTGATAGTCGGCCGCGACCCCGGCGACATAATCGTCGCGGATCGTATCGCTGACCAGCGTCGTCGCCACACCCACCGCGCGGCTGGCGTCCAGCACGTGCACCACCGGCCCCTTGTAGGCGGGCGCGATCCGCAGCGCGGTATGCACCTTCGATGTGGTCGCGCCGCCGATCAGCAGCGGCATCCGCATGTCGGCGCGCTGCATCTCCTCCGCCACCGTCACCATCTCGTCCAGCGAGGGCGTGATGAGGCCGCTCAGCCCGATCATGTCGGCATCATTCTCGTTCGCCGCTTCCAGGATCTTCGACCAGGGCACCATCACGCCCAGGTCGACCACCTCGAACCCGTTGCACTGGAGCACGACGCCGACGATGTTCTTGCCGATATCGTGGACGTCGCCCTTGACGGTCGCCATCACGACCTTGCCCTTGCCCTTCGCGCCCGGCTCCTTCGCCGCCTCGATGAAGGGCATCAGGTGTGCCACCGCCTTCTTCATCACGCGCGCGGACTTCACCACCTGCGGCAGGAACATCTTGCCGCTGCCGAACAAGTCGCCGACGACGTTCATCCCGTCCATCAGCGGCCCCTCGATCACCTCGATCGGGCGCGCGTACTGCTGGCGGCACTCCTCGGTATCCTCGACGACATGCGCGTCGATCCCCTTCACCAGCGCATATTCCAGCCGCTTGGCGACACCCAGCGAACGCCACTCCGCCGCCTGCTTCTCGGCGGCCGCATCGGTGCCGCGGAACGTCTCCGCCAGCGCGACCAGCCGCTCGCCCGCCTCGGGATCGCGGTTGAGGATCACATCCTCGCACGCCTCGCGCAGCTTGGGGTCGATCGCGTCATAGACGTCGAGCTGGCCGGCGTTGACGATCGCCATGTCCATCCCCGCAGGAATGGCGTGGTACAGGAACACCGAGTGCATTGCGCGGCGCACCGGCTCGTTCCCGCGGAAACTGAACGACAGGTTCGACAGCCCGCCCGAGATATGGACGTGCGGGCAGCGCGCCTTGATCTCGCGGCACGCCTCGATGAAGTCGACGCCGTAATTGTTGTGCTCCTCGATCCCCGTCGCCACCGCGAAGACATTGGGGTCGAAGATGATGTCCTCGGGCGGGAAACCGATCCCCGTCAGCAACTCGTACGCACGCTCGCAGATCTCGACCTTGCGGTCCTTCGTATCCGCCTGCCCGACCTCGTCGAACGCCATCACGACGACCGCGGCGCCATAGTTCATGCAGATGCGCGCGTGATGGAGGAACTGCGCCTCGCCCTCCTTCATGCTGATCGAATTGACGATCGGCTTGCCGGACACGCACTTCAGCCCCGCCTCGATCACGTCCCACTTGGACGAATCGATCATGAACGGCACCCGCGCGATATCGGGCTCCGCCGCGATCAGCTTCAGGAAGGTCGTCATCGCGTGGTGCGCGTCGAGCAGGCCCTCGTCCATGTTGATGTCGATGACCTGCGCGCCATTCTCCACCTGCTGGCGCGCGACCTCGACCGCGCGGGTGTAGTCGCCGGCCATGATGATCTTCTTGAACGCCGCCGATCCGGTGACGTTCGTGCGCTCGCCGACGTTGACGAAATGGGTGGAGGAAGTGGTGGTCATGTCATCTTCTTCTAAGCCCCTCTCCTTCAGGGGAGGGGTTGGGGTGGGGCTGTCCCATCGAGCAAGGGGGTACGGGGCTCGTGACGGCCCCACCCCCAACCCCACCCCTGAAGGGGAGAGGGGCGTCTGTCAGTCACGCCGCCATCGTGAACGGCTCCAGCCCGGCCAGCTTCGTGCGCACCGCCGGCACCGGCACGCTGCGTGGCGCGACGCCGCGCACCGCGTCCGCGATCGCCTTGATATGCGCGGGCGTCGAGCCGCAGCAGCCGCCCAGCACGTTGACCTGTCCCGCGGTCGCCCACTCCATCACCAGCCCCGCGGTGGTGGCGGGTGCCTCGTCATAGGCACCCAGTTCGTTGGGGAGGCCGGCGTTGGGATAGACCATGATGAGCGTGTCGCAATTCTCGCTCAGCGTCTTCACGTGCGGGCGCAGCTGCTCCGCCCCGAACGAGCAGTTCAGCCCGATCGTTAGCGGTTTCGCATGGCGCACCGCATGCCAGAACGCCTCGACCGTATGCCCCGACAGGTTGCGTCCGCTGAGGTCGGTCAGCGTCATCGACAGCATGATCGGCAGGTCGCGGCCCAGCGCCTGCCCCGCCTCGATCGCCGCCATAATCCCGGCCTTGGCATTCAGCGTATCGAACACCGTCTCGATCAGGACGAAGTCGACCCCGCCCTCGACCAAAGCGTCGATCTGCTCGCGGTACACGTCCTTGAGGTAATCGAAGTCGATCTCGCGATAGCCCGGATCGTTGACGTCAGGCGACAGCGACAGCGTCTTGTTGGTCGGCCCGATCGCGCCCGCCACGAACCGCGGGCGCCCGTCCCTGGCTGCGAACTCGTCCGCGATCCGCCGCGCAAGCCGCGCGCTCTCGACGTTGATCTCGCGCACAAGGTGTTCTGCGCCGTAATCCGCCTGGCTGATGCGGTTGGCGGAGAAGGTGTTGGTTTCCGCAATGTCCGCCCCGGCCTCGAAATAGGCGCGGTGGATCGACTCCGGCACCTCGGGCTTGGTCAGCGCCAGGATGTCGTTGTTGCCCTTCTGGTCGTGGGACAGCCCCAGCGTGCCCGCGTAATCCGCCTCCGACAGCTTCCAGTTCTGGATTTCGGTGCCGAACGCGCCGTCGGTGATGAGGACGCGCTTCGCCGCCTCCGCGTTGAAACTCTCGCGCACGCTCATGCCGCCGCCCTTTCCTTCGCCGGCTGCGCGCGCACGCCCAGCAGGTGACAGATGGCGAAGCTCAGCTCCGCCTTGTTCATGGTGTAGAAGTGGAGCTGCTTGACCCCGCCCGCATACAGCTTGCGGCACAGTTCCGCGGCGACCGTCGCAGCGACCAGCTGGCGCGCGCCCGGCTGATCCTCCAGCCCGTCGAACAGCCGCACCAGCCAGCCCGGCACCGTGGTGCCGCACATCGCCGCCATCTTCTGCACACCCGCGAAGCTGCCGATCGGCATGATGCCCGGCACGATCTCCGCATCGATCCCCGCCGCCGCCGCCGCGTCGCGGTAACGGAAGAAGGTGTCGGGCTCGAAGAAGAATTGCGTGATCGCGCGGTTCGCGCCCGCGTCCAGCTTGCGCTTCAGATTGTCGAGGTCCGCCGCCTGGCTCTCCGACGAGGGATGCGCCTCCGGATAGCCAGCGACCGAAATCTCGAACGGGTGCAGCCGCTTCAGCCCGGCGACCAGCGCGGCGGCATTCTCGTAGCCGCCGGGATGCGGGGCATAGCTCGTCGCCCCCGCGGGCGGATCGCCACGCAGCGCCACGATATGGCGCACGCCCGCCGCCCAGTAATCCTGCGCGATCGCGTCGATCTCCTCGCGCGTCGCCTCGACGCAGGTCAGATGCGCCGCCGCCGGCACGTCCGTCTCGCGCGCGATCCGCGCGACGGTGGCGTGGGTGCGGTTGCGCGTCGACCCGCCCGCGCCGTACGTCACCGAGAGGAACCGCGGGTTCAGCGGGCAGAGCGTCTCGATCGACTGCCACAGGTTGACCTCCGCCTTGTCGGTCTTGGGCGGGGAGAATTCGAAGCTGACCGCCACATCGCCGCCGACGTCGGCGTACAGCGGCGCCTCCAGGGCACGACGCGCCTCCTCCAGTTGATTGACCGAGAACGTCATGCCGCCTTCGCCTCCCGCACCGGCTCGCCGATCTTGCGCCCGAGCCACAATTTCACCGTCAATTCCCCGCCCTCCAGCGTTTCGATCCGCGCCGGCATCAGCCCCGCGGCCGTGAACCAGCCATCGATCTGCGCATCGGAGAAGCCCAGTCGCGTATGCGCATCGCGCGCGCGCAAGTCCTCGCGGTCGTGCGAGGCAACGTCCGCGTTCAGCAGCCGCCCGCCCGCATCCAGCACCCGCGCCGCTTCCGCGATCGCGGCGCCCGGCTGCTGCGCGAAGTGCAGCACGTGGTGCAGGATCGCGACGTCCGCCGCGGCATCCGCCAGCCGCAGCATCTCGCTGCTCTTGTCGATTCCCAGTGCGTGGACGGCGCGCGGCGCGAACAGCTCGATCATCCGCCCGGTGCCCGTGCCGATATCGACGAGCCGCCCCAGCGGCGCCCCGCCCAGCACGTCCAGCATCGCCGCCTCGACCTGCTCCTCCGCGACATGCAGCGACCGGATCGCGTCCCACTCGCCCGCATGCGCCTGAAACCATGCCGCCGCCGCCGCCGCGCGGTCCGCGCGCACCGCCTCCAGCCGCGCGACATCCGCCTGCGTCTCGGCGTCCGCGCCCCATGCCGTCAGCGCCGCGATCACGGG
Source organism: uncultured Sphingomonas sp. (assembly GCA_913774925.1). GTDB lineage: Bacteria > Pseudomonadota > Alphaproteobacteria > Sphingomonadales > Sphingomonadaceae > Sphingomonas. The sequence goes on from CAJYKB010000093.1 coordinate 13,383, forward strand.
CGCGACCAGCGCGTCCGCCCCCAGCGCGACGAAGACCCAGCTGCCTTCCTTGCGCCGCTCCGCCAGCCCCGCATCGACCAGGATCTTGATATGGCGCGATACCCGCGGCTGGCTCTGCCCCAGCACCTGCGCCAGCTCGCCGACCGACAGCTCCATCGACGCCAGCAGCGCGACGATCCGCAGGCGGGTTTCGTCCGCCAGAGCGCGGAAGATGTCGAGGGCGAGCTTCATGCGATCAGATATAAAGATATCTTTATATGAGGTCAAACGCGATCGGCAGCGGACCCTTTTCGCCGGGTCTGGCGTTCGCTGCGCGGTTCCGGTGGTATTGCCGCCGTAACGATCAATGGTACGACCAACAGGGAGAGCCCCGATGAAGCGCCTGACCATCACCGTCCTGACCGCCGCCGCCGCGATCTCGCTGGCCGCTTGCAGCGAAAAGGCGCAGAACGAAAGTGCCGAAGCCGCCAATGCCGTCGCCGCGGACACCAGCGCCACGACGCGCAACGCGGTAAACGACGTCGACGCCGCCACCGACAAGGCGCTGAACTCGGCCGAGCGCACGCTCGACAAGGCGGGTGCGAAGCTGGAGAATTCGGGCGACGCCGCGGCGGATGCGACCGGCAATGCGATGGTCGCCGCCGGCGAGAAGCTGCGCGACAAAAAGTGATGCTGCGCCGGCGCCTCGCCCCCACGCTGGCGATCGCGCCGCTGCTGCTCGCCGCCGCCTGTTCGGGCGGCGGCGACACCACCCCCGGTCTCACCGCCGATCAGGATCGACAGCTGAACGAGGCGGCGGAGATGCTCGACGCCAACAGTGTCACGCTGGACGAGGTCACCGGCAACACGACGGAGAATGCGTCATGACCCCATTGCGGCGGCTCGGCGCCTCCGATCTGAAGATCGCGCCACTGGTGCTGGGCGGCAACGTCTTCGACTGGACCGCGGACCGCCATGCCAGTTTCGCGGTGCTCGACGCCTTCGTCGACGGCGGCGGCACGATGATCGATACCGCCGACGTCTATTCCGCCTGGGCGCCGGGCCATTCGGGCGGCGAATCGGAGACGGTGATCGGCGAATGGCTGCGCGCCAGCGGCAAGCGCGACCGGGTGCAGATCGCGACCAAGGTCGGGATGCTTCCCGGCGAGGGCGGCGAGAAGCTGGCGCCCGCGCGCATCGCCGCGGCGTGCGACGCCTCGCTCCGGCGGCTCGGCACCGACCGGATCGACCTGTATTTCGCGCATCAAGACGATGATACGCAGCCGCAGGAAGCGGTCGCGGAGGCCTTCGCCGCGCTCGTCCGGGCCGGCAAGGTCCGCGTGCTTGGCGCGTCCAACTTCCATGCCGCGCGCCTGAAATCCGCGATCGACACCGCACGCGCCGCCGGGCTGCCGCATTATCAGGTGCTCCAGCCCGAATATAACCTCGTCAGCCGCCACAAGTTCGAGGGCGAGTTGCAGGACTATTGCGTCGTCGAGAATATCGGCGTCGTCCCCTATTACGGCCTCGCCTCCGGCTTCCTGACCGGCAAGTATCGATCCGCCGACGATTTGGGGAAGAGCGTGCGCGGCGGGCGGATGCGCGACCTGCTGGAGGGCAAGGGCGCCGAGGTACTGGCCGCGCTCGACTCGGTGGCGGAGGAAACGGGCGCGACGGTCGCTCAGATCGCGCTCGCGTGGCTGATGGCGCAGCCCGGCGTCACCGCGCCGATCGCCAGCGCCACCTCCGCGCAGCAGCTGGAGGAACTGCTGCCGGCCATGTCACTGACCCTGACCGACGATCAGCTCGCGCGCCTGACCGACGCGGGCGCCTGATCGCGGTTGCGCGCGTCCGCGACTTGACCGACACGAGGCATATGTCGCACCCGCCCCGTACCGCCCGCTTCATGGCGACGCTCGCCGCGCTGGTGCTCGCCATGTCCGCCTGGCCGGCGCAGGCCGCGGTGACGATCACCTTCTGGAGCCGCGATTTCGGCGGCAATTACTTTCCTCACGCCTTCTTCACACTGCGCGGCACTCCCGACGCCGGCGGCCCCGCGGTCGACGCCAGCTATGGCTTCACCGCGAAGTCGGTGTCGCCCGCGCTGCTCTTCGGCAACGTCGCCGGTCGCGTCGAGCGCCCCAAGCACGGCTATATGGAGGGCAGCCACGCCCGCTTCGCGCGCACGATCAGCGACACGCAATATGCCGCCATCCTCGCGCTGATTCGCGCGTGGGATGAAAAGACCGGGGACGCCACCTACAATCTCGGCAAGCGCAACTGCGTCACCTTCGTGCGCGAGGCCGCGCGCCGGATCGGGGTCGCGCACGTCGATTTCCCCAAGCTGATGAAGAAGCCGACCAGCTACCTGCGCGCGGTGTACGCCGCCAACCCCGGTCAGCTGGTGCAGGTCGAACAGACCGGGAAGGCATGGTTCGCCGCCAACCCGCCGACCAGCGGCATCGCACCGATCGACGCGCCGGTATCGACCCCGGGCACGATGCCAGGGAAGAAGGAAAAGGCGCCGGCCGCGCCGTGAACGCCCGTGATGCGGGACTGGCCCAGATTTTCTGCGAGAGCCACATCCGCGTCCCCGGCGAAGGCGGGACCTTTGCAACGGCTCCCACCGCGCTGCCGCATGACGTGCTCTTGCGAAGGCAGAGCCCAGGATCAAGCAGCACGACGCCTTATGGGACCGGCAACCCTGCGCTCCTGCCCGCACAGGAGCACATTGAAGACTTTCGCAAAGGTCCCGCGAAGGCCGGGGTCCATCAGGGCGACGTCGACGACAAGCCGAAAGGCGACGTCAGCTTGATCCCGGCCTCCGCCGGAGATGAGCCGACGTTCACAGCGGTTTCACCGCCTCCGCGCATCCGGCATTCCTCGCGCGGCGTCGTTTGGCGACAGTGTCCGGACGGGAACGCCCCTCTACCGCTGCGGCACCAGCTCCATCACCGTCAGCAGCGATTCGAACGCCGGCTGCGGCAGCGCGATCCGCCACCGGTCCTCTCCCACCCGCGTCGTCCATCCCGCCAGATCGCGCTCGGCATCGCGGCCGTACGGGAGCGCACGCGTCTCGTCCGCCAGCATCAGCGTGCCCAGGAAGACCGCACGTCGGTCGTCGTGACGGTAGAAGGTGCCGACCTGCCGCTGTGACCCGGTCAGCTTGACCAGCTGCGCCTCACCTTGCGCCGAGGCGCCGACGCGGCATTCGAACCAGGGATAGGCCAGATAGTCCGGCATTCCCGGCGCCCTCGCCCCCAGCTTGAACACGCGACAGCGATAGCGCCCCGCGGGCGGCACCGGCATGTCAAGCGCGATATCGGGCGCGAACATGTCCCCCGCCGCCGCCACCGCCGCCGCGTCCGCCGCACGCGCCTTCGCCACCGCCGTCACCCAGGTGCTGCGCCACCCCCGCAACCGCGCGCGATCCGCGTCGGTCGCCAGATGCCGCCACATATCCTCCTGCTGCAACGCCGGCGGGGGTTCCAGCGCGCCCCGCCCCGCCCCGCACCCGCACAGTGCCAGCGACAATGCCGTGCCCGATCCCACCGTCGCCGCGCGCCAAGCCATCACGCCGCGGTCCAGCCGCCGTCCGCCGACAGATTGGCCCCCGTGATCGCCTTCGCCTCGTCGCGGCACAGGAACAGCGCGAAAGCCGCCACCTGCTCGGGCGTGACGAACTCCTTCGTCGGCTGCGCCGCGAGCAGCACGTCGTTCATCACCTGCTCGCGCGTCATCCCGCGCGCCTTCATCGTGTCGGGGATCTGGCTCTCCACCAGCGGGGTCCAGACATAGCCCGGCGAGATGCAATTGACGGTAATGCCGTCGGTCGCGGTTTCCAGCGCGACCGCCTTTGACAGACCGACCAGCCCGTGCTTCGCGGCGACATAGGCCGACTTGTTGGGGCTCGCGACCAGACTGTGCGCCGACGCGGTCGAAATGATCCGGCCCCAGCGCCGCGCGCGCATGTGCGGCACCGCCGCGCGCATGGCGTGGAACGCGCTCGTCAGGTTGATCGCCAGAATCGAATCCCACTTCTCCAGCGGAAAATCGGCGATCCCGCTGACGAACTGGATGCCGGCGTTGTTGACGACGATGTCCGGCCCGCCCCACGCGTCATGCGCCCGCGCGATCATGGCGGCGATCTCGTCGGGCTTCGTCATGTCGGCCGCGTCGTACAGCGCCTCCGCGCCGCTCGCCGTCGCGATCTCCCCGCGAACGCGCTCGATCGCCTCAGCCTCGCCGAAGCCGTTCAGCATCACGTTCGCGCCCTCGTCCGCCAGCGCGCGTGCGATCGCCAGACCGATGCCGGAGGTCGATCCCGTCACCACCGCGCTCTTGCCCTTCAGGAACATGCGTCATCCTCGCTCGAAACTAACGTACGTCATCGACTGCGCGCGCGCCGGTTGCAACCCGGGCCGCGTCACGGGCATTCATGCCGCAACGACAACGATCGAACAGGGGACACGGGCCATGCGCCTCGACGATTACGATCAGGACATCAACGTCGAGGATCAGCGCGGCGCCGCCGGGGGCGGCTTCGGCGGGGGCGGAGGCGGCGGATTGCTGCTCGGCCTGCTGCCGATGATCGGCAGCCGCTTCGGCTGCGGCGGCGTGGTCGTGGTGCTGTTGCTGCTGGCGGTGTTCGGCGGGCTCGGCAACCTCGGAGGCCTGCTGGGCGGCGGCAGCGCCCCCTCCACGCAGGTATCGCGCCCCGCCGGCAATGGCGAAACCCTGGCGCAGAAATGCGACACGCAGGCCGCGCGCGCCGCCTGCAACGCCTTCTCCTCGGCGCAGAACACGTGGGAGACGATCCTCGCCCGCTCCGGCGAGCGCTTCGTCGCGCCAAAGCTGGTGTTCTTCGGCCAGCAGGGCGGCCAATCCGGGTGCGGCGCGGCGATGTCCGCGATGGGACCGTTCTATTGCCCCAGCGATCAGGGCATCTACCTCGACACCGGCTTCTTCGATGAGCTGACCAACCGCTTCAAGGCGCCGGGCGACTTCGCGCAATATTACGTCATCGCGCACGAGTTCGGCCACCATATCCAGAGCCTCACCGGTACGTCGGAGAAGGTCCAGCGCGAGCAGCAGCGCGTCGGCCGGACCGAGGGCAACGCCCTGTCGGTGCGCCTCGAACTGCAGGCCGATTGCTATGCCGGCGTATGGGCGGCCGCCAATCGCGATCGGCTGGAACCGGGCGATATCGAGGAAGGCATGCGCGCCGCGCAGGCGATCGGTGACGATACGCTCCAGCGCGAATCGCAAGGCCGCGTCGTCCCCGACAGCTTCACCCACGGCACCTCCGCGCAGCGTCAGGAGTGGTTGCGCCGCGGCATGCAGTCGGGCGACCCCGCCGCGTGCGACACGTTCTCCGGCGCGGTCTGACACCCCCCGTGCCCCGGCGAGGGCGGGACTTTTGCAAAAGACCTTCCGGTGCTCCTACGTAGGGTTACTGGTCCCAGAAGGCGTTGTTTTGCCTGGCTCCGGGCTCCTGCCTGCGCAGGAGCACAACGTATGTTCGGCATCGTCCCGGTGATTTCGCAACGGTCCCGCGAAAGCCGGGGTCCAGCTGGCTGACGGATCAGCATATCCCGGGCGGCTTGTCCCGGAGTGCCAGCCTTTGCTGAACGTCGAAAAGCGACCGAGACAGCCCCGCATAACCGCCGTGCTCCTGCGCAGGCAGGAGCCCAGGGCCACACGGAACGACGCCTGACGTGACCGGCAACCTTGCTCTTCCGCCGGTGCGGGAGCACGGCGAGGACTTTCACCACCCCGCAAACGCCACCGGCCACCCCTCCCCGCGCACGCACCCCACGAAAAAGGGCGCGGACCTCACGACCCGCGCCCTCCCTCAACGCTCGCTCCGACGCTTAGTAGGTGCCGGAAAAGCTCTTGTTCAGGTTCGTCCCACCGGTGTCGGTGCCGGTCGTCCCCGTCGTCGTCTTGCCGGACTGGCCATAGGCACCCGCCTCGGTCGGCGACTGGCCATAGCTGGTGCTTGCCGCCGACGATTGCGAATAACCGCGGTCGTTGTGCTGGGCACGGTCGCCGAACATCGCCTGGTTGTTCTCTTCGTCGCGCCAGTGCTTCTTGGCTTCGTCAGCGGTCTTGGACAGCGTCACCTTGTTGTCCTCGACCTTGTCGATCCAGCGCGACGGGATCGAGTGATGCTGACCGCCCGCATCCGCATCGTTCTTCGTCAGCAGAATGCGATCGCCGCGGACCTTGTCCACGGTGCCGACATGGCTGCCGTCCGAACCGACGACCTCGGCATGTTCCCTTACCTGGTTCAGCGAGTCACGCTGCGTCTGCCGCTGCGTGCGCCACGTCGAAAATTCGTTCTCGAACCGCGAACGGTTCTCCTGACGATATTCGTCGTAGTCGCGGTCCAGCCCGGCGATCTGGCCCGACCGCCACGAGCGATAATCGTCGTCGTGACGGTTGCCGCCCTGTTGATTGTAGTAGCGCTCGTCGTAGCGGCTATCCATCTCGCGGCGCCGCTCCGCGTCTTCGTCGCCGAACCAGGAGCGTACCTCGTCCCCGGCGCGCGCCAGGAACCCGCGATCGTCATAATCATAGCCCTGCGTGGAACGACCGTCGTCGCGGCGCGCGCTGGGCTGGTTGCGATATCGGTCGCTGGTCTGGCCGGCGTAGCGGTCGCGATAATTGTCGTCGTCCTGGTGACGGTAGCGGCCCACATCCTCCCAGCGACGGCCATCGGACGCATAGCTGCCGTGGTATTCGTCGCCACGGGCGTAACGCGACTGGCCATAGCCTTCGCCGCCGTCGTAATTGCCGCCGTAGCTGCCGCCGCGACGATAATCGTCGCGTCCGCGATAGCGGTTCATGCCCTGCTCGTCGCGCGACGCGGAACCGTAACGGCCCTCGTTCTGGCGATCGTCATAGCCGCCATAGCGGTTGTCGTCGCTCCGGTCGCGATCGAACGTGCCGGCCGCCCGGTAGTCCCGCGCGCTGGAATAGCTGTGGTTGCGTCCCGATCCGTAATCACGACCGTAGTCCTGCGTCTCGTTGCGCCCGTAATAGCCGCCTTGCGGATTGGTCCCGCGCGGGTAACGTTCGTAGCCCATTGCGTCCTCCTACTTTACCGGCCCGGACGCGTTGCTTGCGCCCGCATACCGGACATGGCGGAGAAGGAACGGCAGCGCCTTTCGTTCCTATCATTACGTATTCGTAATCAGGCATTCGCCGCACAACACGAACATTTAACCGCGACGGGAAAAATGCGGGATGCGGCGATGAAGGTGCGAAACGGCTGTTGCATCGCGGATCGGCGGCGGCTAATGGCGGCGCTCCCCGGCATTGCCGCGGGATCGGCGGGCGGGGCTGTAGCTCAGATGGGAGAGCGCTGCAATCGCACTGCAGAGGTCAGGGGTTCGATTCCCCTCAGCTCCACCACCCGCCCGATCATCGCCGCTCCCATCGGTCGAGCGCCGACACTCTCCGTTCGACGCGATCCAGGTTAACGTTCGAGGCTGCGTCACATCAGCGCCAGCGTGGACGATCGGTGCGACAGTGCGCCGATGGCTCGACCTTCTGGCAAACCCACCGGCCACGACGCAGCGCTGCTGATCGTGGACATGATAAACGATCTGGACTTTCCCGGCGGGGAGCACTTGCGTCCCAAGGCGGAGGCGGCGGCGAAGCGGATCGCAGCGCTTCGTGATCGTGCGGACGCGGCAGGGCTGCCGACGATCTACGTCAACGACAATTTCGGCCACTGGCATTCGGAAAAGTCCCGCATCATCGACCATTGCCTGCGCGCGGACAGCGCCGGGCATGCGCTGGTGGAACGTTTGCGCCCCCGCGAAGACGATTATTTCGTCATCAAGCCTCAGTTTTCCGGCTTCTACGCCACCAATCTGCCCGTCCTGCTGCCCCAACTGGGGGTCACGCGCCTGATTCTGACAGGGGTTGCGGCCGATATCTGCGTGCTGTTCACTGCCGCGGACGCGCACATGCGCGAATATGCTCTGTGGGTGCCCGCCGACACCGTCGCCAGCGAGGATGACACGCGTACCGAATGGGCGCTGGAGACGATGCGCCACAGCATGTGCGCCGACACGCGCGCGACCGACGACCTGAAACTGGCGGAGTGGCTTGCGCGCGCCGACGATGAGGGCCCAGACCCAAAACTGACAACGGCCGGGACGGAGCCGAATGTGGCGCCAGGCCAGGAGCAGGGAGGGAGCGATGCTGTTGCATCGTGACCGACGCGCGACGCCGCATGGCATCACATTCGGCCCGCCGCGGAGCGGTCGCCCCGGAGCATCCCGCCGGCCGGCGTCGCTTGCTTGCGCGTGGCTCCACCACGCGTCTGCGCCGCACTCCTTGCCGGCGGGATGCTCCGGGCGATCACGGCCATTGGCAGTGATGGGGCTGGACCCTAGGCCGGAGTCGCGAACCAGATCGTATGGGTCGGCCCCTTGCCGTTCTCGCGCGCGCGGACGCGAACCTCGTCGACCGCGAACCCGCCGTTCCTCAGCCGCCGCGTGAAGGCGGGGTCCGCCCCCGCCGACCACACTGCCAGCACCCCGCCCGGGCGTAACGCCGTCCGCGCGATGGCGAGGCCACGCGCGGTATAGAGGCCGTCGTTGGCCTCGCGCGTCAGGCCGTCCGGCCCGTTGTCGACGTCGAGCAGGATCGCATCATAGCGCCCACTACCGCGCGCGATCACCGCACCCACATCGTCGATGACGACCGTCACGCGCGGGTCGTCGAGGCAGCCCGCCGCCAGATCCTGCATCGGCCCACGCGCCCATTCGATGATGCCCGGCACCAGCTCCGCGACGACCGCACGCCCGTCCGCGCCCAGTTGCGCCAGCAGCGCGCGCAGCGTGAAGCCCATGCCATAGCCGCCGACCAGCACCGGCGCCGAGGCGGGCGAGGCCAGCCGCGCCAGCGCCATCGTGGCGAGCGCGACCTCCGACCCGCTCATCCGGCTGCTCATCAGCTCGTTGCGGTCGAGCATGATGATGAAGTCGCCGCCATGCCGCACCAGCCGCAGCGGCGGGCCGCCGGGCACGTCCGACGTGCCGACGACCTCGCGGGGGAGCATTACTTCTTGCGGGCCTTGCGCGCGGCGTACTTCAGGTCGCGCAGCGCCTTCAGCTCCTCGGCCGACTTCTTCGGCTTGGGCGCCTTGGCGGCTTCCTCGGCGGCCTTGGCAGCAGCCTTCGCGGCCTTTTCCTCGTCGATCAGGCGCTGGCGCTCGGCTCGGCGCGCGGCGGCAGCGGCCTCGCGGGCGGCACGCGTGGCCTCGCGCTCGGCGATCACGGCCGGGTCCGCGACCGGCTTGTTGCGCAGCTTTTCCAGCGCGCTTTCCTTGGCCGCGCGGGCGGCGGCAGAACGTTCGTTGAAGTCAGGGGTCTTGAAGCGAGCCATGCGATTCCCGTTGGATAGAGCGACCGACAGGGCCGCCCGCGGCGCCCATAGCACGAAACGCAGTCGCTTTGCGCCCCTATAGTTCCCGAAGCGCCGCGACGGGTCGCGCGCGCAGCGTCGGCAGGCTGCCCGCCAGTCCGACCACGATCGTGATCCCCGCCCCCGCCGCCAGCGTCAGCAGGATCGCCGACCAGTCGGGTAACCAGTCGAACCCGAACATCTCGACCACCACATACCAGCCGCCCGCGACGCCCAGCGCCAGCGCCACGGCCCCCACGATCGCCGCCAGCAGCGCATATTCCAGCGCCTGTGCCGCGAGCACCTGCGCCCGGGTCGCGCCCAGCACCTTGAGGATCACCGTGTCATAGGTCCGCGCCGCGCGCGCCGCCGCGATCGCGCCGATCAGCACCGCGATTCCCGCCAGTACCGCGATGCCGGCCGCGACCGCGATCGCATTCGCCATCTGCGTCACCACATCCTGTACCTGCGCCAGCACGCCCCCCACCTCCACCACCGAGGTGGAGGGGAACAGCGGCAGCAGCGCGCGCGTCACCGCGGGCACGCGCGCGGCGGGCATGTCGATCGTCGCGGCCAGATTGTGCGGCACGTCGCCCAGCGCGCCGGGCGAGAATACCAGCACGAAGTTGAAGCCCAGCGTATCCCAGGCGATGCGCCGGAACGACGCGATCCGCGCCTGCCGCTCCAGCCCCAGGATCGAGATGGTCAGTGGATCCCCGATCCTCAGGTCCAGCGCCTGCGCCAGTCGCTCGTCGACCGACACCAGCGGCCGGCGCGCCTCCGCGGCGGTCCACCAGCGTCCCTTCACGATCGTGCTGCCCGGCGGCAGCGCCGCGGCGAAGGTCAGCCCGCGCTCGCCGCGCAGCG
>CAJYKB010000094.1 GCA_913774925.1 uncultured Sphingomonas sp.
GGCCGCCTCAAAGACTGGCGGCGCGTTGCCACCCGCTACGATCGCTGCCCCACAGCCTTCTTCGCCGCCGTCACCCTCGCTGCCACGGTCATCTTCTGGCTGTGATCAACGAGTCCTGACCCTAAGCGGTCCCGCACGGCGGGCGCCTACTTTGCGATCGTCCCGCGCCGGCACCATTCCGGCGAACTCGACTGGACGGGCTGAATCACCAAGCAGGGCAACAGCACCATCCGCAAGCTTCTCTACGAAGCGGCGAACTTGATCCTCACGCACACGCGCCAGAGCTTCGCGCTGAAGACGATCGCACGGGGAAGCAGGGGTGCGGCAGGAGACGCGTACGGAATCGAGCAAATGACGCGCGATGGAACGAAAAGGCCGCGGCGCCCCCCGGTGCCGCGGCCTCTTGCGCCGATACGGGATCGGAAAGAACGCGTCAGGCGACCGCGACGGCCTCCTCGGGCTCGCGCAGGACATAGCCGCGTCCCCAGACCGTTTCGATGTAGTTCTCGCCGTCGCAGGCCATGCTGAGCTTCTTGCGCAGCTTGCAGATGAAGACGTCGATGATCTTGAGCTCGGGCTCGTCCATCCCGCCATACAGGTGGTTGAGGAACATTTCCTTGGTCAGCGTGGTGCCCTTGCGGAGCGAGAGCAGCTCCAGCATCGCATACTCCTTGCCAGTCAGGTGGACGCGGGCGCTGTCGACCTCGACCGTCTTGGCATCCAGGTTGACCGACAGCTTGCCGGTGCGGATGACCGACTGCGAATGGCCCTTCGAGCGGCGCACCACGGCATGGATGCGCGCGATCAGCTCGTCACGGTGGAACGGCTTGGTCACGTAATCGTCGGCGCCGAAGCCGAAGCTGCGGACCTTCGAATCCATCTCGTTGATGCCCGACAGGATCAGCACCGGGGTCTGCACGCGGGCGACGCGCAGCTTCTTCAGCACGTCATAACCGTGCATGTCCGGCAGGTTCAGGTCGAGCAGGATGATGTCGTAATCATACAGCTTGCCCAGATCGAGGCCTTCCTCGCCCAGGTCGGTCGAATAGACGTTGAAACCCTCGGTCGAGAGCATGAGTTCGATGGCCTTGGCCGTCGTCGGCTCGTCCTCGATCAGCAGCACGCGCATGGCCGGTCGTCCCCTGGTTCGCGAATGTGGCAGCCCCGCCGCCCAATCACCCGATTCATTTACCAAACTGCATCTGAACGCAAAAGGTTAATTCGGGATTAATCGGGGCGCGCGATTTCGTCGGCGTTAACCGCCTCTCGCGGCGTGCCCTTCGAGGTGAACAGCGTGCGTTCGCGCGACCGCGGTATGTCCTCGCCCAGCACCTCGCGCAAGTAGAGGCTGCGCACCAGCGTGAAGCCGACGACCAGGATCCCGCCCGAAAAGAAGATGCCGAAAAGGCCGAACACCGCGCCGGTGCCGATGATCGCGAACAGGCTGAGCGCGGGCGGGATGGCGATGACGCGGCCGGTGACGACGGGGGTGACGAAGTTCGTCTGGACGATGCGGACGATCGCGAACACCGCCAGCGCCCACAGCAATGTCTGCGTGCCGTGCGTCGCGGCGAGGCCGAGCGCGGGGAGCATCGCGGCGACGGGGCCGACATAGGGGATGAATTCGCTGAGCCCGGTCAGCAGCCCCAGCAGCGCGGCGGAGGGGACGCCCGCTATCCACAGGCCGATGCCGACCATGGTGCCCATCGCGGTCATCTGGATCAACTGCGCGCGCAGCCACAGCAGCAGCGTGGAGGCGACGTCGCCCAGCGCATCCTCCACCGCGGCGCGCTTCGACGGGGGGATCATCAGCAGGAAGCCGCGCTCGTAGATCTTCGGATCGACTGCGAAGAAGATCGCCCCGAAGAGGACGAGGAAGGTGTTGAGCAGCAATTCCCCGGCGCCGCGTGCGAGCGAGCCGATGTCCTGTGCGACGCGGCTGCCGGCGAAGGCGGCCTGCACCGCGTCGGCGACCTTCGCGCCGACCGGGCTCTGCGACATATAGCCGTCGAGCTGCTGGATCAGGCCGGGCAGTGCGACGACGAGGGTATTGACCTGAGAGCGGAACTCGACGCCGAACAGCCAGAACAGAAGGCCGAGGAACGCGAGCAGGCTGACGATCGCGGCGCCCATCGCGCGCTTCTCGCCCAAGCGCAGTTTGGTCGCATAAACGTCCGCGACGGCATGGATCACGATCGCGATCAGGATCGAACCGAACGCCAGGATCAGCAGGTGGCGCGCGAAATAGAGCGCCGCGACGATCGCGACGATCAGGACGATCCACAGCACGCGCCGCACGAAGCGCGCATCCGCCTCGTCAGGGGTCAGTCGGTTCATGCGCGCGGAGCGAAGGGGGAATGTTTCACATCGGCAACAACGCGCGGGCGGGAAAAGGTTGCGTGGCGGTATCGGGGGAACGTCATTGCGAGCATAGCGAAGCAATCGAGTGTCCCGCGCGCCGCCCTGGATCGCTTCCCCCGGCACAAGGCCGGGGTCGCAATGACGGATCATGTGCTCCGGCGAAGGCCGGAGCATTGGCCGGCGAGGGGCGCGGGTCGCCACGGCTCCGGCCCTCGCCGGAGCACGGCATGCTACTCGCCCGTTTCGATCAGCGTCACGCCCTGCTCCTCGCACAGCCGGCGCAGGCCGGGGTCGAGCAGGCGGTCGGTGACGAGCCAGTCGACCATGTCGAGCCGGCCGATCCTGACCGGCGCGGCGCGACCGATCTTGCTGGCGTCGGCGACCAGGATGACGCGGCGCGCGTTCTTCACGATCGTCTGCGTCACCTGCACCTCGTCGACCGAGAAATCGAGCAGGCTGCCGTCGTCGGGATCGATCGCGGAGGCGCCGATGATCGCGAGATCGACCTTGAACGTCGCGATGAACTGCATCGCCAGCGCGCCGACGACCGCGCGGTCGCCGCGGCGGACCTGGCCGCCGACCACCACGACATCGATGTCGGGGCGGCCGTCGAGCTGGTCGACGACGTTGAGGTTATTGGAGATGACCATCAGGTCGCGGTGGCCTGCGAGGTGCGCGGCGACTGCCTCGGTCGTGGTGCCGATATTCACGAACAGCGACGCGCCGTTGGGAACCAGCGCCGCCGCCGCCGCGCCGATCGCCGCCTTGGCACCGGTGGCCACGGTGCGGCGTGCGGCATAGTCGATATTGTCGATGCCCGAGGTGACGACCGCGCCGCCGTGGACGCGCGACAGCATCGCGCGGCGGGCGAGCTCATTCAGGTCCTTGCGGATCGTCTGCGGCGTGACCGACAGGCGGCGGGCGAGGTCGTCGACCTCGACGCTGCCCGCGGCGCGCGCCCATTCCAGGATCTGGCGGTGGCGGTCGGTATCGCTCATGCCGCCAGATAGCGCGCGATCGCCTCCGCCGCACCCGCGGGTACGTGGAGGCCCAGCTTGCTGCGGCGGTACAGGATGTCCTCCGCGTCGCGTGCCCACTCGTTGGCGACCAGCCAGTCGACTTCGCGCGCGGACAGACCGGCACCGAAATCCTCGCCGAGATCGGCGGGGGTGCGCGCGTCGCGCAGCACGTCGGGGGTCATCGTACCATAGGCGCGGGCGAGACGGCGGAGCATCTTCGCCGGCATGGCCGGATAGCGCGCGGTCAATGTGGCGAGGTAGCCGTCGAAGTCCATGTCGGGCATGTCGCCACCGGGGAGCGTCGCGCCCGCGGTCCACGGCTTGCCCGCGGCGGGGAAGAAGGGGGTGAGTTCGTGCATCGCATGCTCGGCGAGCTTGCGATACGTGGTGATCTTGCCGCCGAAGATGCTGAGCATCGGCGCGTTTTCGTTGGCGCCGGCCGGTCCCTTGTCGAGATCGAGGACATAGTCGCGCGTTACCGCCGAGGCGTTGGCCGCCTTGTCGTCGTACAGCGGGCGGATGCCGGCGTACGTCCACTTGATGTCGGCCTGCGTGGGCGCGCGGTCGAAATAGCGCGCGACGGTTTCCAGCAGATAATCGGTTTCGTGTTGCGATATCTGCGCCTTGCCGGGGGCGCCTTCCCATGCCTCGTCGGTGGTGCCGACCAGGGTGAACTCACCCTCATAGGGGATCGCGAAGACGATGCGGCGGTCGGGGTTCTGGAGCATGAAGGCGTGATCGCCCTCGTACAGCCGCGGCACGACGATATGGCTGCCCTTGACCAGCCGTACGCCGCGATCGTCGCGCGCATGCGGGACGCGGCCGAGCACGTCGGCGACCCAGGGGCCGGCGGCGTTGACCAGCGCGCGCGCGGTGACGGTGCGTTCTCCCTCGGCGTCCGCGATCGTGGCGGACCAGCCGCCGTTCTCGCGCCGGGCATCGATCAGCCGGGTGCGGGTCAGTATCTGCGCACCGCGGTTCGCGGCGTCGCGCGCGTTGAGGACGACCAGGCGGCTGTCCTCCACCCAGCAGTCCGAATAGACGAAGGCCTTGCCGTCATCCTTCAGGCCCTTGCCGCGCGCGTCGCGCCTCAGGCGGATCGTCTCGGTCGCGGGTAGCTTCTCGCGGCCCCCCAGGTGATCGTACATGAAGAGCCCGGTGCGGACCATCCAGGCGGGGCGGGGCGAGTTGGTCTGCGGCAGGACGAAGCGCAGCGGCCAGATGATGTGCGGCGCCATGCCCCACAGCCGCTCGCGCTCTATCAGCGCCTCGCGCACCAGCCGAACCTCGCCATATTCCAGATAGCGCAGCCCGCCATGGATCAGCTTCGTGGAAGCTGACGACGTATGCGCGGCGAGGTCGTCCTTCTCCACCAGCATGACCGACAGCCCGCGGCCGACCGCGTCGCGCGCGATGCCTGCGCCGTTGATCCCGCCGCCGACGATCAGCAGGTCCGTATCGAATGCGTTGCTCATGAAACGAATATGAATGCTTTCGAACGAACTTTCAAACGAAACTGTTGACGTTCGTTCGCGTGCTCGCGACAAGCGGCGGCGAACGAAGGAGAGCGTGCGTGGCGAAGACCCATATCCTGGCGATCGATCAGGGGACGACCTCGACCCGCGCGATCGTCTTCGACGGCAACGCGCGCCCGGTGGCGACCGCGCAGACCGAATTCGCGCAGCATTATCCCGAGGGCGGCTGGGTCGAACATGATCCGGAGGACATCTGGCGCGATGCGCTGGACGTCGCGCGCAAGGCGATTGCGGAGAGCGGCGTGGGCGCGGAGGGGATCGCGGGGATCGGGATCACCAACCAGCGCGAGACGGTGGTGGTGTGGGACCGCGCCACGGGCGAGCCGATCCACCGCGCGATCGTGTGGCAGGACCGCCGCACCGCCAAGCGCTGCGCCGAGTTGAAGGCCGCAGGGCACGAGGCGATGGTGCGCGCCAAGACCGGGCTGCTGATCGACCCCTATTTCTCCGCGACGAAGCTCGCCTGGATCCTCGACAACGTGAACGGCGCGCGGGCACGCGCGGAGGCGGGCGAGCTGGCGTTCGGGACGATCGACTGCTTCCTGCTGTGGCGGCTGACCGGCGGCAAGGTGCATGCGACCGACGTGACCAACGCGGGGCGCACGTTGCTATACGACATCAAGGCGCAGCGCTGGGATGAGGAACTGTGTTCGTTGTTTGCGGTGCCGATGGCGATGTTGCCGTCGGTGGAGGACAATTCGCACCTGTTCGGCGAGACGGCGGAGGGGCTGTTCGACGTTGCCATCCCGATCGCGGGGATGGCGGGGGACCAGCAGGCGGCACTGTTCGGGCAGGCGTGTTTCGCGCGCGGGATGGCCAAGTCGACCTATGGCACCGGCTGCTTCCTGCTGTTGAATACCGGCGAGGAGGCGATCGAGTCGGAGCACCGGCTGCTGACGACGCCCGCCTATCGGCTGAACGGGCGGATGACCTATGCGCTGGAGGGATCGATCTTCGTCGCAGGCGCGGCGATCAAATGGCTGCGCGACGGGATCGGGGTCATCACCCACGCGCGCGAAACCAACGACATGGCGACCCAGGTGCCCGACAGCCACGGCGTCTATATGGTCCCGGCGTTCGTCGGGCTGGGCGCGCCGCACTGGGACCCGGATGCGCGTGGCGCGATCTTCGGGCTGACGCTGGGGGCGACGCAGGCGCATCTGGCGCGCGCCGCGCTGGAGGCGGTCGGTTACCAGACCAAGGATCTGACCGATGCGATGATCGCGGACGGCGGCACGGCGCCGGCGATGATCCGGGTCGACGGCGGCATGGCGGCCAACGACTGGCTGTGCCAGTTCCTGGCGGATCTGCTCGACACCGCGGTGGAGCGCCCGCTGCATCTGGAGACGACCGCGCTGGGCGCGGCGTTCCATGCCGGGCTGGCGACGGGCGTGTGGAAGGATCTGGACGCGTTGAGCGAGACGTGGGCGCGGCAGGATTGCTTCGAGCCGCGGATGGAGGCGGGGCACCGCGATACGCTGGTGGCGGGGTGGCGTGCTGCGGTCGCGAAGACGCTGACGGGGGTGTAGCGCAATCGGGTTTAGGCCCCGTTCGCCCTGAGGAGAGGCTGAGCCTGTCGAAGCCTCGTCTCGAAGGGCCCCGACACATGTGCTTCGAGACGGCATTTCGACAAGCTCAATGCCTCCTCAGCACGAACGGGGAGTATCTCGCGGTCCTGCCCGATCAGGCAAAAAAAAGCCGGAGCGACAAGCGCCCCGGCGTGGAAAGTTTTTAGGAGAGGATGCCTGAAAGGCACGTTCTTTGTGCAGTGCGGAAAACGATTACGCAAGTGCAATATGCAATAGTTCGGTTGCACTGAATGCAATCGCCGTCGGATGCCAATGGGCGTCAGCGCAGGCTTAACCTTTCCGCGTTACCGCGTCCGGCATGTCGATCCAACGGACGGCGCCGCGGGGGACCGGTGGCGATGAAAGCGAAGCGCGGCGGCTGGCGCCGCTGATGGCGGGCGCGGTGCGCGGGTGCCGGCGGCACCTGATCGCGGCGGCGGGCTTCTCGGGCCTCATCAACCTGCTCTATCTCGCGCCGTCGATCTTCATGCTGCAGGTCTACGACCGTGTGGTGCCGACGCGCGGGGCGACGACGCTGGTCGCGCTGCTGGTCATCCTGATCGTGGCGCTGGCGGTGATGTCGGTGCTGGATGCGGTGCGGTCGCGGTTGCTGCTGCGTGCGGCGCTGCGGCTGGAGCGGCGGCTGGCGCCGGCGATCCTGCTGCGCATCCTGGGCGATACCGGTGCGGCGCCGGCGCAGCGGATGCAGGCGCTGCGCGACCTCGACCAGTTGCGCGCGACGCTGACCGGCGCGGCGGTGGTCGCGCTGTTCGATGCGCCATGGGCGCCGATCTACATCCTCGTCTGCTTCCTGCTGCATCCGTGGCTGGGCGTGCTGGCGCTGGCGAGCGGGCTGGCGCTGGGGGCGATCGCGATCGGGGGCGAGCGCGCGACGCTGCCGCAGCTGAACGGGGTGCAGGCGCGCACTTTGCTGGCGCAGCGCGAGCAGGACTTCACGATCCATGCCGCCGACGTGGCGCGCGTGATGGGGATGCGCGACGCGCTGGCGACGCGGCATCTGCTGGAGCGCGCCGACGTGACGCGGCGGCAGGCGGCGCTGGCGGCGGCATCGGCGCGGTTCCTGGGGGCGGGCAAGTTCCTGCGGCTGCTGCTGCAATCCGCGGCGCTGGCGCTGGGCGCGTTCCTGGCGATCCGGCAGGACATTTCGGCGGGCGCGATCTTTGCCGCGTCGCTACTGCTGGGGCGCGCGCTTCAGCCGATCGAGCAGATCCTGGCGGCGCTCAAGCCGCTGGGGACGGGGCGCAACGCGCTGCGCTCGCTCGACCGTTTCCTGGCGACGCCCGCGCCCGACCAGAGCACGATCACGCTGCCCGCCCCGCGCGGGCGGATCGAGGTGCGCGACCTGACGGTGCGCGCGCCGATGGGTGACCGCGCGATCCTGGAGGGGATCACCTTCGCGATTCAGCCGGGCGAGGTCGTCGCGATGGTAGGGCCGAGCGGGGCGGGCAAGTCGACGCTGCTGCGCGCGCTGACCGGCGCGATCGCGGCGGACGAGGGCGAGGTGCGCGTCGACGGCGCGACGCTGGACGAGTGGAACCGCGAGCAGCTGGGCCGCCACATCGGCTATATGCCGCAGACGCCGACGCTGTTTCCGGCGAGCGTGCATACCAACATCTCGCGCTTCGCCGCAGTGCTGGCGGGCGAGACGCCCGAGCTGGACCGGCAGGTGGTCGAGGCGGCGTCCGCGGCGGGGGCGCACGAACTGATTCTGGGGCTGCCGCAGGGCTATGCCACGATGCTTGGCGCGGGGGACGGGGGCGGACTGTCCGCGGGTCAGGGGCAGGCGGTGGCGCTGGCGCGCGCCTTGTTCGGCGAACCGACGATCCTGTTCCTCGACGAGCCCAACGCGCATCTGGACAGCGACGGCGAGGCGCGGCTGGCCGCGACGATCGCCGCGCTGAAGGCGCGCGGCGCGACCGTGGTGGTGTCGACGCATCGCACCGGGCTGCTCCAGTCGGTCGACAAGATCATGCTCATCAAGGACGGGCGGTTGCATCTGTTCGACGAACGATCGAAGGTGGTGCGCTCCGCGCCTGCCGGTGCCCCCGCCGCGGTCGCGGGAGGCGTACGATGAACGAGGTGATGCCCGCTCCGCTGCTGCGCGCGGACCGGCGGATGGTGATCGCAGAGCAGTTGCGGCTGGACGATTCACCGCGGCATGCGACCTGGGTCGGGCTGGGCGTGGCGGCGGCGTTCTTCGTGCTCGGCACGGGCTGGGCGGCGGCGTCGCGGCTGGATGCGGCCGCCTCAGGCGAGGGGCAGGTGGTGGTCGCCGGCAACCGCCAGACCGTCCAGCACCGCGACGGCGGCACGGTGCGCGCGATGCATGTGCGCGAGGGGCAGCATGTCCGCGCGGGCGAGGTGCTGTTCGAGCTGGACGGCAACGAGGCCGCGGCAACCGAGCGCGCGCTGGCGAACACCGTCATCGACCTGCAGGCGCAGCGCGCGCGGCTGGAGGCGGATGTGACCGGCGGGGCGATCCGCTGGCCCGACAGTTTCGCGACCGCGACGGGCGACGACCGGCGGCTGGTGGAGCGCGCCAAGGCGCTGCAACTGGCGCAGCGGTCGGCGCGCAGCGGGTCGCTGGCGGCGAGCGACGCGGTGCTCCACCGGCAGGAGGCGCAGGTGGCGCGCGAGTCCGGCGGGTTCGCGGCGCAGGCGCGCGCGGCGGCGGCGCAGCGCGCGTCGTTGCAGGCGCAGCTGGAGAGCACGCGCAAGCTGGCGGATCAGGGCTATGTCAGCCTGAACACCGTGCGATCGATCGAGCGGTCGATCCAGCAACTGGACGGCAGCAACGCCGATTATGCCGCGCGCACCAGTGCGGCGCGCGAGCAGATCGGGCAGGCGCAGGCGCAGGGCGTGCAGACGCGGCGGCGCTACGCCGAGGATGCGGCGACGACGCTGCGCGATACGCAGTTCCAGCTGAACGAGACGATGCCCAAATGGGCCGCGGCGCGCGAGCAGCTGGCGCGTACCGCGATTCGTGCGCCGGTGACGGGGACGGTTGTGGGGCTGCGCGTCTTTTCGGTCGGCGGAGTGATCCAGCCGGGGCAGCCGATCCTGGATATCGTTCCCGATGCCGCGCCGCTGGTGGTGCGCGCGCACTTCCAGCCCGCCGACATCGACGGGGTGGAGGCGGGGCGCACCGCGGAGGTGAAGTTCCTGTCGCTGCACGAACGCGACCTGCCGATCCTGCTGGGGCGGGTGGAGACGGTTTCCGCCGACAGCCTGCGCGACGAGGCGACGGGGCACAGCTATTTCAGCGCCGATATCGCGGTGCCGCGCAGCCAGATCGCACAGATCGAGAAGGTGCGCGGACGCGATACCGGCATCCGCGCGGGCGTGCCGGTGGCGGTGATGGTGAAGCTGAAGGCGCGCACCGCGCTGCAATATCTGCTCGATCCGCTGACCGAGGCGTTCCGGCGGTCGTTCCATGAGCGCTGAGATGATCCTGGCGATCCTGCTGGCGGGTGTCACGCCGGTTGCGGACCCCGAGCCGCCGGTGGTGGTGGTCGCGGCGGCGCAGGACACGCTCGCGCAGGCGATTGCGGACGCCTATCGCAGCAATCCGGCGCTGGAGGCGCAGCGCGCGCGGCTGCGTACGATCGACGAGCAGGTGGTGCAGGCGGGCGCGCCGTATCGCCTCCGCGCGCAGCTGAACGCGTCGCTGAACTATCAGGACCAGCGGCAGCAGAACTTCCTGGGGCGATTCGTCGATGTCGAGAACCGCACGATGGGGGCGCGAGTCTCGGTATCGCAAATGCTGCTCAACGGCGGGCGCACCGCGGCGGCGGTATCGACGGCGGAGGCGCAGGTGCTGGCGGGGCGCGAGGAACTGCGCGCGGCGGAGAATGCGACGCTGTACGAGGTGGTCGACGCCTTCGCCGCGGTGCTGCGCGACCAGGAACTGGTGGGGATCCAGCGGCGATCGGTCGAGTCGTATGGCCGCCAGGTCGATCAGGCGGTGGCGCGCGAGCGGGGCGGGGAGCTGACGCGTACCGATATCGCGCAGGCGAGTGCGCAGCGCGAGATCATCCGCGCGCAGCTGGCGCAGGCGGAGGCGAATTTGCAGACCAGCCGCATCCGCTTCGCGAGCGCGGTCGGGCGCAATCCGGGCGCGCTGGTGCCGCCGCCGGTGCTGCCGGGGCTGCCCGCGACGCTGGAGGAGGCGTTCGCGATCGCGGAGGCGGAGGCGCCGACATTGTGGCAGGCGCGGATGACCGCGCGGGCGGGGGACGCGCGCGTCGCCGCCGAGCGGGCGGAGCGCGCGCCGACGATCGCGCTGTCGGGCAGCTACGGCTATTCCAGCGTCGGCGACTATCGCCTGCGTGACCTGCGGCCCGAGGCGATCGGCGGGGTGACGATGACGGTGCCGCTGCTGACCGGCGGGGTGATCGGATCGCGCGTGCGCGCCGCGGTCGCCGACCGCCAGCGGTTGGGCTTCGAGGTGGAGGGCGCGCGCCGCGACGTGCTGGCGCGCACGCAGGAGGCGTGGAACCAGTCGGTCGCGGCGACCGCGCAGCGCGAACTGGGGCGACTGGCGGTGGATGCGGGGCGCACCGCGCTGACCGGCGTGCGCCGCAGCTTCGGCGAGGGGTTCCGATCGAATTTCGAGGTCCTCGATTCGGAGCAGCGGCTGCTCAACGCGCAGGTGCTGGAGGTGCAGGCGATCTACGCCGCCTATGTCGCCAAGGCGCGGGTGCTGGCGGTGCTGGGGCGGTTGCAGGCGGCGACCGTGGCGCAGGGCGTTGCGACCTATGACGCGGCGGTGAACCTGCGGCGGGCGAAGGCGGCGACCTTCGGGCCGTTCGATCCGCTGCTGGCGCCGATCGACCGCGCGAGCATGCCGGGCGCGGCCGTGAAGGCGCCGCCGGTGGTGCCGGTCGCGGTCGACACGCGTTTGCGCGCCGCGGCGGTGACCGAACTGCCCGGGCCGCTGGGCATTGCACTGCCGGTGGGAGGCGCGCCGGTACTGATGCTGCCGACCGTCGACGAGCTGGGCGATGCCGGGGTGACGGGGGGATAGTGCGATGCCGTGCTCCGGCGAAGGCCGGAGCCTTGGCAGGCAGCGTGCTTCGATCGACTAGGCTCCGGCCCTCGCCGGAGCACGAACGGTCGCGAGCGTCACGCTCGTCCCGCCAGCTCCGCATACAGGTCGCGGTATGCGCCGATGATCGTGGCGTGGTCGTAGTCGCGGATCGTGCGGTGGCGCATCGCCTGGCCCATGGTGCGGCGGCTGTGCGGATCCTCGACCAGCCGCAGGATCGCGTCGGCGGTGGCGGCGGGGTTCACCAAGGGCGTGACGATGCCGCCGGGGCCGCTCTCGTCGAGGCCACGCCCTTCGATCATCTCGCGGCAGCTGCCGACATCGGTCGCGACGACGGGTATGCCGCACGCGCCACCTTCCAGGATCACCAGCGGCTGCGCCTCCGACAGGCTGGTCAATACCAGCAGGTCGACGCGGGGGAGCCATTGCGCGATATCGATCCGGCCGGCGAAGTCGAACGCTGCGTCCAGCCCCAGTTCCGCCACCAGCGCGCGGCATTCGGCGGCATAATCGGCATCCTCGTCCTCCGGCCCCAGCACCGCGAAGCGCACCTCCGGGCGGCGCGCGTGGACCTGAGCCGCGGCGCGGATGAAGGTCTTGATATCCTTGATCGGCACCACGCGGCCGAGCAAGGCGACGAGCGGACGGGCGGGGTCGCGTGCGTCGGGCAGCGCGGCGAAGCGGCGCGCGTCGATGCCGTTGGGGATGACGCGCAGCCGCGTCGGCGACGCCCCCAGCCGGCGCTGCACCGCGCTGTTGTCGCCGTAGAGCGCGATCACGGGATCGCAGGCGTCATAGGCGGCAGTGGCGTAGCTAGAGAAGGCGCGCACCCACAGGTCGCGCAGGTCGCGCACGCTGCGCTCCAGCTCCAGCCCGGTATCGACCTGATCGCCGATCCACTCCGCCATCATGACCTCGATCTGGCGTTCGAGCAGATAGATGCCGTGTTCGGTGATGACCGCGGGTCGTCCCGTCTCGCGCCCGGCGCGCGCCGCGGCGAGGCCGGCGAACCCGGTCGAGATGGTGTGATAGACGCGCGCGGGCGGGAGCGGAGCGGTCAGCACCGCGAGCAGCCCGCCCAGCAGCGTGCGCATCGCCCAGAAATAATGGTGGAACGACGCCTTGGGCAGGATCGCGGCATAGTGGCGTTGCAGCCGCGCGAACATCGCCGGATGCGCCAGCAGGTCGCCGGCGTGCGTCGCGGGTGGCAGGCGATGGAGGCGATCGATCAGTTCGCCCAGCGCCGCCTCCCCCCCGACCGCGACGAAGCCGACCAACGCGTCGGCGACGGCGGCGGCGGGGCCGGCGGGCAGGCGGCGCGGCGCGCGCGGGGTCGGCGCCAGCGCCACCTCCGCCACGCCGATCACGTTCGGCGGGGGATCGAGCCGGAAGGGCAGCGGCGCGGCGGTCGGCTTGATCGCCAGGATCGAGAAGGTGACCTCGGGGAGGTGGGTGACGAGATCCTGCAACCATCCGGACACGCCGCCGACGACATAGGGGTACGCGCCCTCGACGATCAGGCACACGTCAGCGGGGGGAAGGGGAGCCGGGGGAAGGGGGCGTGCCGGCCGGGTCACGCTGCCGCCTCCGCGCACCACCACGATCCCGGCTGATCGATCGCGAGGCGGTCGATCGCGTCATAGTCGCGCGCGGCCCAGGCGGCCTCCATCGCGGCACGCGGGTCGTGATGGAGCGACAGCGCAGCGTCGCGCAGATGCTGACGCTGGGCGGTGGAGAGGAGGACGTTGGCGCGAGCGTGATCCGCGAGCAGCGCGGCCAGGATGGGCGCGGCACCGACGTCGCCGGTCGCGACACGGTGTTCCAGTGCGGCGCGCGCCTCCCCCAGGTTCCGGACGATCCGCGCCGCGGCGGCGGCGGCGAGTGCGCGGATCGTCTGATCCCGGTCGGTCAGCGCCAGCGCGACGAGCGGCGACAAGGCGGGTTCGAAGGAGCGCACGACCGTCTCCAGCGCGGTGCGGCGCGCCGCCACTTCCCCGTGGCGCATCACGGTGGCGAGCGATCCGAGCGTGTCGGGCGCGGCGTGGCGCACCCGTCCGTCCAGCAGGCGCGCGACCGCGGCGCTGCGCGGGCGGCGGGGGGCTTGCGCCTCGTCCAGCGTGTCGTCGCGGCGGCGCGGCAGGATGCGGGTGCCGGGGAACAGCAGGCAGCAGGCGAGCAGCGGCGCCGGCCCGAGCATCCCGACCACCGCGGGGGCGACGCCGATCCGCCCCCCCGTCAGCCAAACCCCCAAAGCAGCGAGCGTGAGCAGGACGTGGACGAGCAGGATGGGCAGCGCCGTACCGCCCAGCGCCGCCACCGCCAGCACCAATGTGTCGAGCACGACCAGCACGCCGATCCGCGCGATCATGCGACGCGGCCCGGTGCGCGCACCCCGCCGCCGCGCTGCGCCGTGGCGGCGAGCGGGGCCAGCCAGTCGGCGATGCGGTTCAACTCCGCCAGCGTCTGCGCGTGGAAGGCGGCGAAGGGCAGGGAGTGGAGGACGAGGCAGCCGATCATCTCGCCGCCGTCCACATGATACAGCGGCACCGCGGCGACGCCGATCGTGTCGAGCGGGGTGCGATCCCGCCGCCGGGCGACATGCAGCACCTCGCGCCGGTTGGCGATCACCCCGACCAGCGCCTCGGACAAGGCGGGCGGACGACGCACGTCCGTCGTGCCGGTCAGCCACGGATGCGCGCCGCGGTCGGGAGCGATCAGATAGCAGGTGAAGTCGGTGGTTCCGGCGGCGCGCGCGATCAGCTCCGCCAGCGCGGCGCGACGCATGGCCTCGTCGGGGGCGGCGAGGCGGGCGGCGGCGGCGACGACATGCCCGGTGGACCGCTCGTCGGTGGCGATCCGGACCTGGAGCGCGCGGTTGGTGCGGGTCAGTTCCTCGATCGCGGTGCCCAGCCGGGCGAGGTCGTGGCGCGCGGCGGCGAGCTTGCGGGCCTGACGATCGTGGCGGCGGGTGCGCGCCAGCGTGACCTCTCCGATGACCGCGGCGGCGACGAACCACATCAGCGGTGGCAGCGATACGTGGAGCAGGCGGTCGAGATAGTCGCCGCCACCGCCCAGCCCCTGCGCCTCCACCAGCCACCACGCGCTCGCCAGCGTCGCGGCCGTCACACCGGCGCCGGTGCCGTAGGCGAGCGCCATCGCGATCACCGGGATCCACAGCGGGTGCGGCTGCATGCCGGCAAAGCCGTGCCCCTGCGTCAGCGCCGCGGCGAACGCGCCGAGCGTGGCGAAGATCGCCAGCATCTCCATCACGCGGCGCGCGGCCGGACGGATGCGGACGCGGGTCATCGCGCGCGGCCCAGTAGGCCGCCCAGCCCGCGGGTCAGCTGCGCGCGGCCGTAGAGCTGCTCCCCCGAGAAGCCGGGTCGCGCGATCGAGGTGACGCCGCCGCTGCCCTCCAGCCGCCAGCCGTCGCCCAGCCAGGTGGAGGCGCCGAGCGCGGCGATCGGGCCGCTGCCGCCGTAGCGATCGACGGTATAGCCGAGCTGGCCGGTGAGCTGGACCGCGCCGATCGTGCCGCCGACGACGCCCTGGACGATGTGGTTTTCGCGGGTGGCGAGCGGGACCGCGCCGGTGCGGGTGACGTATTCCGCGTCCAGTCGGTAGCCGAGCGTCAGCGACGGCGCAGCGCGGCGCATCAGATAGTCGATGCCGGCGGCGAGCGTCGCCGTCTCGCTCGCCAGCCCGCGCTCGATCCCGTAGCGGTTCGCGCCGACGTCGCCCTGTACCGACAACCCGGGGGACAGCCGCAGCGTCCCGCCGAGACTGGCGCGGGTGAGCCAGCCGGCGGCGAGCGCCTGCGCGCCGGTCGAGACGTCGGGCATGTGGACGATCAGCAGCCCGCGCGCCTGCGCCTCCGCGCTGCCCCACGTAATGCGCGCGCCGCCGCCGGTGACGCCGTCGTCGACCGCGGCGGCGAGCATCACCTGTGCGCGCGCCGCGTCGGTCAGCGCGATCTGGAGCGCGGCATCGGCGATGGTGCGGCCGGCGGACAGCGTCGCGGCGGGGGTGTCGATCCACGACGTCACGTGCCGCACGCCGCCGCCCGCGGTGACGCGGTCGTCGAGTGCGGCGTCGATGTGCGCGGCCAGTTCGACCTGCGACAGGTCGCCGCCGTCGCGAGCGGTCGCGGTCGCGTTCGCGCTGCCGGGCGCCATCGCGGCGGCGCGGCGGGCGGGGGCGTCATGCGCGTCGATCGCGCGATAGGCGCGGGCGGCACCGCGCGGGTCGCCATCGCCGGCGCGCGCATCGGCGACGCGGCGCGTGACCTGCGGGTCGTCGGGGTGGGAGCGGGCGAGCGCCTCGGCCCGGCGGCGCGCCTGTCCGGGATAGCCGGCGGCGGCATCGGCCTCCACCAGCGCCAGATCGGCGTCGAGCGTGCCGTCGTCGGCATCGGGCGCGGCGACGACGATCGCGGGTGGGAGGAACGCGATGGTGAGGACGCTTCCGGTCAGCTCGGGGACGGCCTGCCACCCGGGCGCGGGGCGCAGCACGAGGCTGTCGTCGTTCCAGCGCAG
>CAJYKB010000095.1 GCA_913774925.1 uncultured Sphingomonas sp.
GCCGTTGGTCACCTTGCGCACCGGGCAGCCCATATTGATGTCGATGATCGCCGCGCCCTTGTCGCGCGCCAGCTTCGCCGCCTCGCCCATCTCATAGGGGGTGCAGCCGACCAGCTGCATCGACACCGGCTCCTCCGACAGATGCCACGCCGCCTTCTGGATCGACTGGCGCGTCTCGCGGATCGCGGCCTGGCTCGCGATCATCTCGGTCACGTTCAGCCCGCTGCCATAGCGCCGCACCAGCGTGCGGAACGGCTGGTCGGTGACGCCGGTCATCGGCGCCAGCACGACGGGCTGGTCGATCCGCACCGGGCCGATCTGGATAGGGGAAAGCCGTTGCATCACGTTACTGCCTGAAAAACGGGCAGGTAGTCGACGCGCGACGCTCTGGCAAGGCGCGCGCGGAACCGCTAGGCGCGCCGCCATGACGACCGTCGCCCTCATCGTTGCCGCCGGCACCGGCTCGCGCAGCGGCAGCACGCTCCCCAAGCAGTTCGCGCCCGTCGCCGGCCGCGCGATGCTCGCGTGGAGCCACGCCGCCTTCTCGGCGCACCCCGCGATCGACCGCGTCGTGGTCGCGATCGGCGCGGGGCAGGAGGCGCTGCTGGGCGCCGCCGTGCCCGGCGCAGACTGGGTCACCGGCGGCGCGACCCGGCGCGACTCGGTCGCGGCAGGGCTCGCCGCATTGGTGGGGGCGGAGCGCATTCTCGTGCACGACGCCGCCCGGCCGTTCCTGACCGCGGCGGTCATCGATCGCCTGCTCGACGCGCTGGTCGATCATCATGCCGCCATTCCCGTCCTGCCGGTCGCCGATACGCTGGTCGGCACCGACGGCGCCATCGTACCCCGCGCCGGCCTGCACCGCGTGCAGACCCCGCAGGTGTTCCGCTACGCCACGCTCGCCGCCGCGCACGCCGCCTGGGCCGGTGGCGAGGCGACCGACGATGCGCAGATGGTCCGCGCGCTGGGCCATGACGTCGCCTTGATCGAGGGAGATTCGATGCTCGAAAAGATCACCTATCCCGCCGATTTCGCGCGGGCGGGCTCGGCCATGGAGACGCGCTTCGCCAGCGGATTCGACGTCCACCGGCTGGAGGATGGCGAGGAGCTTTGGCTCGGCGGCGTCCTGATCCCGCATCATCAGGGGCTGTCGGGGCACAGCGACGCCGATGTCGCGCTCCACGCCATCACCGACGCGGTGCTCGGCACGATCGCGGCGGGCGACATCGGCACGCATTTCCCGCCCAGCGACCCGCAATGGCGCGGCGCCGAATCCGGACAGTTTCTCGCCCACGCGCGCAGTCTGGTGGAGGCGAAGGGCGGCCGCATCACCTTCGTCGACCTGACGCTGATGTGCGAGGCGCCGAAGATCGGCCCGCACCGCGCGGCGATGCAGCGCCGCATCGCGGAACTTCTCGGCCTCACGACCGATCGTGTCAGCGTGAAGGCGACGACGACCGAGCGACTGGGCTTTACCGGACGCGGCGAGGGCATCGCCGCGCAGGCCGTCGCGACCATCACCCTGCCGCTGGCCGCGGCATGAGGACCGCCGTCGCGCTCGCCGCTGCAACGCTGCTCGCCGCACCTCCGGCGATGGCCCAGACCCCGTGCCTGTCGAGCGGCGACGCCGAGTCGATCGCGCTCGTCGCCATGCCGGAGATCATCCGCGATGCCGGCCGCGTCTGCGCCGCGCTTCCTGCGCGCAGCCTGCTGCGGCGCACCGACGGCGCCTTCCTCGCCAAATACGAGGCGGAGGCCGACCGCGCCTGGCCCGCGGCGCGCACCGCGATCGCGAAGCTCAGCGATCCGGCGGTGGAACTGCTGCTGATGAGCGATTATGCGCGCACGATGCTCACATCGATCTTCGCACCGCAGATCACCGGGCGAATCCAGCCGGCGGACTGTCCCACGCTCGACCGGCTCGCGACCCTGCTGGAGCCGCTGCCCGCGCGCAACACCGCCGGGATCGTCGTCGCGACGCTGCAATATCTGAAGGCGCAGAAGGCACGCGGCAAGCAGACCAGCATCCCCGACCTTCCCGTCTGCCCGGCGGACGCGAAATGAGCGACCTGACGCTCCCGCCCGCGCTGGTCGACGCCGCGCGCCGCGTGGTGGAGGCCAATCGCTCCGCCGGTCGCCGCATCGCGGTTGCGGAAAGCTGCACCGGCGGGCTGGTGTCGGCGGCGTTGACCGAGATCCCCGGCTCGTCCGACGTGTTCGAGGCCGGCTTCGTCACCTATTCCAACGAGGCCAAGCGCAAGCTGCTGGCGGTTAGCGGCGACGTGCTCGACACGTTCGGCGCGGTCTCGATCGCGGTGGCGTGGAGCATGGCGCAGGGTGCGCTGGCGAAGTCCGATGCCGACGTCGCGGTCGCGATCACCGGAGTAGCCGGCCCCGGCGGCGGCAGCGAGAAGAAGCCGGTCGGCACCGTCGTCTTCGCCCGCGCCGAGCGCGGCGGCGACCCGGCGGACGTGGTGGCGGACAAGCGCTTCTTCGGCGATCTGGGCCGCGGCGGCGTACGGTTGCAGGCGGCGCTCTGCGCGCTCGACCTGCTGCTGCCGCCGGAGGAAAAGTAAGCTCCCCTCCCTTTCAAGGGAGCGGTCGGGGGCGGGTGGAGGCCGGGCGGTACGGTTGCCCTTCCCCGTGCGGCGGTCGTATCTCGACCACGCCACCCACCCCCAGCCCCTCCCTTGGAGGGAGGGGAGCAGGATCACACCGCTGCCAGCGCCTGCTCCATGTCCGCAATCAGGTCGTCGGCATCCTCCACCCCGATCGAGATCCGCACCAGATTGTCGGTGATGTCCAGCGCCTGCTTGCGCGCATCGGGCACCGACAGGTGGGTCATCGCCGCCGGCGCGCTTGCCAGCGTCTCGGTCCCGCCCAGGCTTACCGCCAGCTTGGCGATCTTCAGCGCGTCCAGGAACCGGAACGCTTCCGCCTCGCCGCCCTTCAGATACAGCGAGAAGGTCGATCCGCCGCCCGTGCAATGCCGGCGATAGATGTCCGCCTGCCGCCCCTCCGCTTCGGCCAGGAAGCCGAGATAGCCGACATGCTCCACCTTGGCATGGTCGCGCAGATAGGCGCACACCCGCGCCGCATTCTCGCCCGCGCGCGTCATCCGCAGCTCCAGCGTCTCCAGCGAGCGCAGCAGCATCCACGCGGTATTGGGATCGCAGATCGTCCCGATCGTGTTGCGCATGGCGCGGATCGTATCCATCAGCGCCTTCGACCCCAGCACCCCGCCCGCGACCAGATCGGAATGGCCACCGGCATATTTGGTCAGGCTGTAGACGACCGCATCCGCACCCTGCTGCAACGGCTTGGCCCACAGCGGCCCCAGGAACGTGTTGTCGATCGCGATCGGGGGCTTCTCCGCGGCGCCCGCGAAGATCGCGTCGCGGCTCGCCGCCACCGCCTCCACGTCGACCAGCGCATTGGTCGGATTGGCGGGGCTCTCCAGATAGATCAGCGCGACCCGCCCCGACGCCGCCTTGCCCAGGACCGCGTCGATCTCCTCGCGTGTGGCGCCGGCGGGAAAGTCGAGCCAATGCACCCCGAACCGCCCCAGCACGCGCGCGATCAGCGTCTCGGTCGCGGCATAGAGCGGGCCGGAATGGACGATCGTGTCGCCGGGCCGCACCAGCGACAGGAACAGGGTCGCGATCGCCGCCATCCCGCTGGAGAAGATCAGCGCATCCTCCGCCCCCTCCCAGATGCCGAGTCGGTCCTCCAGTATCTCCTGGTTCGGGCCGTTGAAGCGCGAATAGACCAGCCCTTCCGCCCCGCCGGGGCGCTTGCCGGTGACGCCTTCGAAATGGCGCTTGCCCGCCGCAGCATTGGGGAAGACGAAGGTGGAGGTGAGGAACACCGGCGGTTTCAGCGCGCCCTCCGACAGCGCTGGGTCGTAACCGTGCCCCATCATCAACGTCGCGGGCTTCAGCTTGCGCCCGCCGATCGTGTCCGTCTCCGGCTTGGGCGACACGCGCGCCACCTCGACCCCGGTCAGCGCATCCTCGTTCGGCTGGTCCACGGTCATCGTGCCCGGTACGGAGTAAAGGCGCCCAGCGCGCAGCTGCCGGTCGGGATGGCGGGTGGCACGCTGACCGTCTGCGCGATGTCGCCGCGGCACAGCCGCGACTGGAACTGCCGCGTCACCAGCACGTCGCCGCGCGCCACGCCCTGACATCCGCCGGTGCTGTCGTTGACATAGACCAGCTTGTTGCTGACCCGGTAGATCAGCTTGTCGCCATAGGCCGACAGCGATGGCCGGTCGAACCGCGTGTCGATGCAATCGACCGGCTTGCCGGGCGTCTTGCCCGCGATCAGCTTCCGATATTCCGCCTCGGGTGTGTCGCGCCCGGCATGGGCGGTGCTGACGGCCACGGCACCCAGGGCCGCCGCGACCGCGAAATGGGCGAGGAACCGCATGTCACTCTCCTGTCTGTACCGGCAGAACCATCGTCACCCCGGACTCGATCCGGGGAACCTCACCCCTTGAACGCATCCTTCCCCGCGCGCAGCCGCGCCAGTTCCTCCGCACTCTCCGCGCGCAGGAACGGATTCGTCGTCCGCTCCGCGCCGATCGTCGTCGGCACCGTCGCCTCGCCCGCGGCTCGTTGCGCGTCCACCCGCGCCATCCGCTCGACCAGGGCCGCATTCCCACCGTCGACCGACAGCGCGAACCGCCCGTTCGACTGCGTATATTCGTGCCCGCAATAGACCTCGGTCGCATCGGGCAATGCCGCGAACCGCTGCATGTTGGCGAACATCTGCGCCGCATCGCCCTCGAACAGCCGCCCGCACCCCATCGCGAACAGCGTATCCCCGGTGAAGATCACGCCGTCATCGGCGAAATGGAACGCGATATGTCCCGCGGTATGCCCCGGCACCGTCATCACCCGCGCGTCATGCCCGCCGAGCGACACCACATCCCCCTCGCCCACGCCGTCGTCCAGCGCGTCGATCTTCCCGCGCTCCGCCTCCGGTCCGGTCACCCGTGCGCCCGTCGCGGCCTTGATCGCGGCATTGCCGCCGACGTGATCGGGGTGCCAGTGCGTCGCCCAGATCGCGTCGATGCGCCAGCCGCGCGCCGCGGCGGCATCCAGCACCGGCTGCGCCTCGCCCGGATCGACCACCAGCGTGCGCCCGCTGTCGGCGTCATGCACCAGCCAGCTGTAATTGTCGCTCAGGACGGGGACGCGGACGATCTCCAGCATCACCACGTCCCGGTATTGGGCATTGATAGCCACGGCTCGGCCGGTTCCAGCATACCGTCCTGCAACAGCTCGATCGAAATGCCGTCCGGCGTCTTCACGAACGCCATATGCCCGTCGCGCGGGGGGCGATGGACGATATGCCCCGCGTCCAGCACCCGCTGGCACGTCGCGTAGATGTCGTCGACGCGGTACGCCAGATGCCCGAAGTTGCGCCCGCCGGCATATTCCTCCGGGTCCCAATTGTAGGTCAGCTCCACCTCGGCGCTCGCGCGCTCGCCCGGCGCGGCCATATCCTCGGGCGCGGCCAGGAAGATCAGCGTGAACCGCCCCTTCTCGTTCTCCATCCGCCGCACCTCCTTCAGCCCCAGCAGCTCGAAGAAGGCGATCGTCGCGTCGGGATCGGTGACGCGGATCATCGTATGCAGGTATTTCACTTCGCACCCTCCGGAAATTGCTTCAGTGCATTGGCGGCCGAACGCCCGGCGGGCGCATCGGGTGCCAGCCGCACCGCCTCGCGCCACGCCGCTGCCGCCTTCGCCCCGTCGCCCGAGGCGGCCGCGACATTGCCCGCCTCCAGCTGGACCGACGCATCGTCCGCCGATCGCCGGAGCGCCTGCGCGATGTCGGCGCGCGCGCGGGTGAGGTCGCCCTGCCGCCGCGCCAGCGTGGCGGAGAGCAGCCATGCGAGCGGATCGTCCGCCGCGCTCACCAGCGCCTGGTCCAGATCGGTGCGCGCCGCCTTTACCTCACCCACAGCGACCAGCGCCCGCGCGCGGTCCAGATACGCCTCGCCGCGTTGCAGGTCGGTCAGCGTCCCCGCCGCCAGCGCTGCGTCGAGCGCCTGCCGCGCCTTCGGCGCCTCGCCTGCGGCCAGCCAGGCATTTCCGGACTGCGCCCAGTAATCCGCCGCCGCTCCGTCCTTCGCCAGTTCCGCGGCACGTGCGGCGTCCGCGAATACCGCCGCCGCCTCGGCGAAGCGATCCTGCCCCACCAGCGCCAGCCCCAGGCATTGCCGCAATCGCGGCGTCGCCCCTATCGCGCCACGCGCGACCTGCTCCGCCGCCGCCGGATCGCGCCGCGCCTGCGCGAGACACGCCTGTTCGGCGGGCGCCAGCGCCTGCGCGGCGATCAACGCCAGCAGCATCATGGCACCACATCCTCGACCGCGCGGATCAGCAGCGCGATATCGTCCTCCCGCGACAGGCGATGATCGCCGTCCTTCACCAGCCACGTCTGGACATGCGGCGAGCGGAACAGCTCCGCCAGATGCACCCCGCGGTGCCACGGCACGTCCGGATCCTGCTGCCCCTGGAGCAGCCGCACCGGGCCGTCGAACGCGATCTGCGCGCCGTGCATCAGCCGGTTGGCCTCACCCGATTGCCAGAAACGCCGCGTGTAGACGGTCGGCTGCGGCCCGTAAGCGTTCGGGCGCTCCAGCCGGCCATATTGCAGCAGATACAATTTCTCTTCCTGGCTGAACCCCCAGTCGGTGAAATCCGGGGCGGGCGCGACACCTACCAGCGCCGAGACGCGATCCGGCCGCGCCAATGCGGCCAGCAGCATGATCCATCCGCCCATCGACGAGCCGACCAGCACCACCGGCCCCTGCACCGCATGGTCGATCATCGACAGCGTGTCGTCGCGCCAGTCGGCGAGCGACTGCTCCTCGAACGCCCCCTCGCTGGCGCCGCAGCCGCCATAGTCGAACCGCAGGAACGCGCGCCCCTGCGCCTTGGCCCAGGCCTCCAGTGCGAGCGCCTTGGTTCCGGTCATGTCGCTGGCATAGCCGGGCAGGAAGATGACGGTCGGGCCACGCCCCTCGGTGAGATGATAGGCGAGGCGCGGACGTGCGGACGGGTTCAGGTCGGTCATCCGCTTTAGCTAGGCGGCATGCCGGGCACAGGCAACGCCGATGCGACGTATCGATGCCGTGTCAACAACTTGCGTAATCAGCAAGTAAACCCATCCGTACCGCAAGATGAAAGCCGGCTCAACGATCGATGAACAATCCGTCATGTCGTCGGGATCAAGCAACCCGGCTCCGATCGTCTCGTTCTACAGGCCTCATCTGTTGAAGGAGGCTGAACATGAACAGGATCATGATCGGAATCGTCGGCGCAGCGATGATGGCGTCGGCGGGAACGGCCTTTGCCGCTCCGTGGGTGAAGGAACAGGCGACCGTGCCGACCGCCTCGGGCTTCCGCTATGTCGCGGTGGTGCAGGACCGTCACCACGACATGACCGCGGTGTGCGGCGACCGCATCGGCGTGGACGAGACGTTCCAGCCGACTTCGGTCAGCTACGACGTCGCGCCCGCCGGCAAGGGGCACGACCGCGTGACCGAGAACGTGCGCGGGATCGAGCGGATCATCCCTGTATCGCTCGCCACCTGTCGCCTCGCGCCCGGCGACCATTTCGACGCCGCCGTCGCCCATGCGGAACGACGCGCCAGCTGAACGGACCGGCAGGCGGCGTGCCGGGTTCAGTCCCCGCGCGCCGCCAGCGCCGCGACCATGTCCTGCGCCAGCAGCGTGAGCGTATCGTCGCGCGCGCCCATCACCACGATGCGATCGCCCGGGTGAGCATTCGCCACGCAATGCGCCGCCGCGGCCGCACGATCGGGGATGTGGATCGCGTCACGCCCCGCCAGCGTCACGTCGCGCACCACATCGGCGCTGCCGACCTCGCGCGAGACCGTTCCTCCCTGATACACCGGATCGGGCAGCACCAGCAGGTCGCCGTCGCGCAAGCGCGCGGCGAACATCGCCGCCAGTTCGGCCCGCATCACCTTCAGCGGGCCGTATCCATGCGGCTGGAACAGCGCGATGACGCGCCCCGGAAAGGCGTGCAGCGTGTCCAGCGTCGCGGCGATCTTGTCGGGATTGTGTCCGAAATCGTCGATGACCGCGACGCCACCCCCCTCGCCGACCAGGTCGAACCGTCGCCGCAGCCCGGAAAAGCGCGCCAGCCCCTCGACCGCACGGTCCAGCGGCACGCCCGCGGCCAGCACCGCCCCCAGCGCGGCGAGAGCATTGGCGACATTGTGCCGCCCCGGCACCCGCAAGGTGACGCGCCCCTGCCCCACACCGCCGCGTGCCAGGTCGAACGATACCGCGAACGACGCTTCGTGAACCGCGCCCGCGTACAGGTCGGCGCTGGCGTCCCGAACCGAGAACCGCGTCACCCGATCGCGCGGCAGCGTCATCGCCAGCGTTGCCGCGTCGGCATTGTCGGCGTTCACCACCGCATGCCGCGCGCGCGACAGGAACCCGCCGAACAGGACGTTCAGTTCCTCCAGCGATTTGTGATCCAGGCTGACGTTGTTCAGCACCGCAACCTGCGGCCGATACAGCGCGATCGAGCCGTCGCTTTCGTCGACTTCGCTGACGAAGGCATCGCCCTGCCCCACCAATGCGCTGGCAAAGGGGCGATCGGCGGCAACGAAATCCCTCATCACCGCGCCGTTCATCACGGTGGGATCGGCCCCGGCGTGGTGCAGGATCGTCGCGATCATCCCCGTCACGGTCGATTTCCCGCTCGTCCCCGCCACGCCGATCGGCATACGGCTGGCGTTGAAGAGCGTCGCGTTGAGCGTCGCGCGCGTCATCCGCCTGCAGCCGATACGCGCCGCGGCGACCATATCGGCCACCGTCTCCTCGACCGCGGCGGAGGCGACGACGATCTGCCCCGCATCGCGCACGCCGCTGCCGTCCTGCGGGTACAGGGCGATACCGCGCGCGCGCAGCTCGTCGAACTTCGCGGGCACACGCCCCTGGTCCAGCCCGCGGTCGCTGCCTGCCACCTCCGCGCCGCGACCTTGCAGGATCATCGCCAGCGGCATCATCCCCGATCCGCCGATACCGACCAGGAAGAAGCGCTGGCCGCGCACGTTGCCGTCATGCATGGCGCGGGGCTATCGGCGTTTCGTCGCCGGGTGGCAAGTTGTGCGGAAGGGTCGGGCATGCGGATCGGAGTGTTGGCGG
Organism: uncultured Sphingomonas sp.; assembly: GCA_913774925.1. Taxonomy (GTDB): domain Bacteria; phylum Pseudomonadota; class Alphaproteobacteria; order Sphingomonadales; family Sphingomonadaceae; genus Sphingomonas. Next base: position 9,200 of record CAJYKB010000095.1, read on the forward strand.
CCAGCAGCGTGGCGAACCCCGACGTCGTCGCCCCCGTCTCCGCCTTCGCCGCAATCGCCTATCCGGAGGTCGACCTGGTCTTCCATCCGCAATGCTATGCCAGCGACGGGCATTTCGCCGGGTCGGACGCGGTGCGCGCGGCGGCGTTCCTGCAATATGCCAACGATCCCAAGTTTGACGCGATCTGGTTCCTGCGCGGCGGCTACGGCTCGAACCGCATCCTTTCGACGATCATGCCGCAATTGGGGCCGGCGGCGCGGACCAAGACGTATCTCGGCTATTCCGATGTCGGCTTCCTGCTGGGTGCGCTCTACGCGCGGCGGATCGGCCACCCGGCGCACGGGCCCATGTGCGCCGACATCCGCCGCGCGCAGGGCGACCAGACCGTGGCGCGCGCGCTCGGCTGGATGGCGCGCCGCGACCGCACCGCGCTGGAACCCGCGCTCGACGGCCGCCCCAGCGCCGCGTTCAACCTGTCGATCCTGACCGCGCTGATCGGCACGCCCTATCTGCCCGACCTCGCCGACCACGTCCTGATCGTGGAGGAAGTGTCGGAGGCGATGTACGCGGTCGATCGCATGCTGTTCACGCTCGCCAATGCCACGCAGCTGCGCTCGGTCGCGGGGGTCCGCCTCGGCGCGGTCAGCGCGGTGAAGGACAACGAACCTGCCTGGAACGAGTCGCTCGACGAGATGATGGCGCGTTGGTGTCGCGATCTGGGCGTGCCGTACCTTGGCCGCGCGCGCGTCGGCCATGTCCAGGACAATTGGGTCGTCCCCTTCGGCGTCGCCTGATCCGCGTCAGCTCAGAACCTGGTTCCCGCCCGATCCGATCGCGGACAACGCCAGCTGCTTGGCGCGGCGGATCGATTCCTCGGGATCCTGCATGCACCCGGCCGCCATCCCGACCGAGAAGGTGACGACGCCGATCGGCGTCCCCGCCCCGCGCAGTTTCAACGTTCGCGCCCGCATCGACTCGCGCGCGTCCTGGATCATCGCGCGCGCCGCCGACAGCGGAACGCCGCGAAAGATCGTCAGGAACTCATCGCCCGCCCAGCGGATCAGCTCGTGACCCTCGCACGACTGGCGCAGCGTCGACGCCATCGCGCGCAGTACGTTGTCCCCGACCGAACGCCCGTACAGGTCGTTGATCCGGTACAGATCGTCTAGCTTGCTCAGCGCCAGTGTGTAACCGTGCGGTTCCGCCGCCAGCGACTGGAGAAACACGTCCGCCGCCTTGCGCGACGTGGCTTCGGTCAGCACGTCGTGGCCCTCGTCCTCGGCCATGTCTTCCAGCTCGGGGTTCTCTGGGACTGCCGGACCGCTCAGCTGGCGGCGCAACTGCGCCAGATCACGGACCAGCCCGGCGATATCCTGCTCCGCGCGGGTCATCCGATCCTCCATCGGATCGCGCGAACCGGTCGGCGAGCCGACCACATGCGATGGCGGCGCGACGCCTTGGGTCGATGCCCCGCCGGCGTCGGGACGGGCGCCGGTCTGCGCTGCATGCGGATCGCCACAGGCAACCCCCTGCTCGCGGCCGATATAGCGCGAGAACAGTCCGGCGGCATCCTGCTGGCTCAACCGCAGGCCGCCCTCGGTCAGCGTGCGGATCTCGCGCGACATGTCCGGCAGCTTGCCGTCGAGATGCGCCATCGCCAGCTCGTAATGAACGGGCGTCGGGTCGAGCAGGTGCTGCAACAGAGACTCGAGCGCCGAATATGCGCGATCAAACTTCGCTTTCATGACAGCCCCACCATCGGCTGGGCTCACGCGCACAGCCATCCTCAATCCCGTGGGAAACGTCTTGGCGCTCGCCACCCTAACGGACGATTACCCAAACTGACGTGGGTCGGCTACCGGACAAAACCATCGTACATCGGCGTAGATATTGGGGGGTGCGCGGCGCCCGCGGTCACGCGCCCGGCGCGTCCTGCGGATGATGCGGCGTCAGGATCAGAGTCTGCCCTTCGACCCGCCACGACTTCAGCCGCGACAGGAAATTCATTCCCAGCACGTCGACATCGCCGAACGCGGGCGAGACCACCACCGCCAGATCGCGCGAAACGACGTTCCCAAAGCGCAGTTCGGCGACCTCGCCGGTGTCGGCGCGGACGTTTCCGTTGGCGGTCTTCAGGATTACCGGGAACATCGCGGGCTTCACCTCCACCCCCGCCGCTGCCGCGGTGGCGGGCGACAGCGCGGTGATCGTCGCCCCGCTGTCGACCAGCAGCCGCCGTTCCGCATCGCCGATCCGCGCGCGGACGTAGAAGTGGCCGTCCGGGCTCATCCGGATGCGCGTTTCCTCGCCCGCGACCTGCTGGCTTTCGATGTTCAGCGCCGCCGCCACTCGCGCGAACCAGGGATCGAACCGCTCGCGCTCGACGACCAGCACGAACAGCAGGCCCGCCACCACGACCCAGATCGCGGCACTGACCAGCGTGCGCAGCACCGGCACGCGCCGCGCGGCCACGCTGGCGAGGAACAACGCCCCCAGCAGCATGTAGAAGTGCGGGTTGGCGGTCATCTCCGTCGGCATGACGGACATATAGGATGGCGCCCCCCGCCCCGCTACGCTATGGAGCGCGCGATGACGACCGCACCGCTCACTACCAGCACCCGCTGACGCGCGCGCCACCCCGGCGCGGCCGCGCACGGGTGTCCCCTTTTCGTCGTTCCCCCATGGCGCTACGCCGCCGCCCGCACAGCACGCAGGAAGACCCTCGATGGACATGCTCTCGATCACGCTGCCCGACGGTTCGGTCCGCGAGGTCGCCCACGGCACCACGCCCGCCGACATCGCCGCCGCGATCGGCCCCGGCCTCGCGAAGGCGGCGATCGCCGCGCGCGTCGACGGCGAGTTGCGCGATCTCTCGCGCCCGCTGACCTCCGACGCGCAGCTGGCGCTGGTGACACAGAAGGACGAGGCCGACGCGCTCGAGCTGGCGCGCCACGATTTCGCACACGTCATGGCGGAGGCGGTACAGCATCTGTACCCCGGCACGCAGATCACCTTCGGCCCCGCCACCGAGGACGGCTTCTACTACGACTTTGCGCCGAAGGACCGCCCCTTCACCGACGAGGACCTGCCCGCGATCGAGGCGGAGATGCGCCGCATCATCGCGAAGAACGAGACGTTCACGCGCGAGGTGTGGACGCGCCAGCAGCTGATCGACAAGTGGCGCGAGCAGGGCGAGACGTTCAAAGCCGAATGGGCGAACGAGCTTCCCGAGGGCGAGGAACTGACCGTCTATCGCCAGGGCGAATGGCTCGACATGTGTCGCGGCCCGCACCTCCCCTCGACCGGACGGCTCGATCCCAATGCCTTCAAACTGACGCGCGTGTCGGGCGCCTATTGGCGCGGCGATCAGAAGAACGCGATGCTCAGCCGCGTCTACGGCACCGGCTGGCTGTCGAAGAAGCAGCTCGACGCGCACCTGACGATGCTGGAGGAGGCCGCCAAGCGCGACCACCGCAAGATCGGCGCGGAGATGGACCTGTTCCACCTCCAGTCCGAGGCGCAAGGCTCGGTCTTCTGGCACCCCAAGGGCTATATCCTCTGGCGGCAGATGGAGGCGTACATGCGCCGCCGCCTCGACGCCGCCGATTATGCCGAGGTGAAGACGCCGCAGCTGATGGACGCGCGCCAGTGGGAGCAGTCCGGCCATTGGGGCAAGTACCGCGAGAACATGTTCGTCGTCCCCGACGAAATCCCCAATACCGAAGATGAGGGCGCGGTCATCAGCGGCGACGCCGACATGATGGCGCTCAAGCCGATGAACTGCCCCGCGCACGTCCTGATCTTCAAGCAGGGGATCAAGAGCTACCGCGACCTGCCGATCCGTATGGCGGAATTCGGGTGCTGCCACCGCAACGAGCCGCACGGCGCGCTCCACGGCATCATGCGCGTCCGCCAGTTCACGCAGGACGACGCGCACATCTTCGTGCGCGAGGACCAGCTGGTCGACGAAGTGCGCAAGTTCTGCGAACTGCTGCATTCGGTCTATCAGGATCTGGGCTTTACCGATTATGCGGTGAAGCTGGCGCTGCGCCCGGAGAAGCGCTTCGGCTCGGACGAGATGTGGGACAAGTCCGAGCAGGAGCTGCGCGAGGCAGTGCAGGCGTCGAACCTGCCGCAGGAGATCAAGGACAAGTTCGAGGAACTGCCGGGCGAAGGCGCTTTCTATGCGCCGAAGCTAGAGTTCCACCTCACCGACGCGATCGGGCGGACGTGGCAGGTCGGCACGATCCAATCCGACCGCGTCCTGCCCGACCGGCTCGACGCGAGCTATGTCGGCGAGGACGGCAACCGCCATCGCCCCGTCATGCTGCACCGCGCGATCCTGGGCACGTTCGAGCGGTTTATCGGCATCCTGATCGAGCATCACGCCGGCCGCTTCCCGCTGTGGCTGTCGCCGGTGCAGGCGGTCGTCGCGACGATCGTCTCCGATGCAGACGATTACGCGCATCACGTCGCGGCGACGCTGCGTGCCGCGGGCATCCGCGTCGACACCGACCTGCGCAACGAGAAGATCAACTACAAGGTGCGGGAGCATTCCGTCGCGAAGGTGCCCAACCTGCTGGTGGTCGGAAAGCGCGAAGCGGAGGAGGGCAAGGTGGCGCTGCGCCGCCTCGGCAGCCAGGCGCAGACGTTCCTGACGCTGGACGAGGTGGTAGCCATGCTGCGCGACGAAGCGCTGCCGCCCGACATGCGCTGACGGCATCTTCCAAAACCAGCCGGAATACCCTATATTGCCAAGACAACCGCTACAGGAGACATACCCATACGTCCGCCCATGATGCGCCGCCCGATGCAGGCGCCGCCGATGAATGGCCCCCGCTTCAACGAGTGGATTCAGAGCCCCAAGGTCCGCGTGATTGATCACGAGGGCGAGAACCTTGGCGTGATGTACACGCGCGAGGCGATGGAGCAGGCCAAGGAAGTCGGTCTCGACCTGGTCGAGGTGTCGCCGAACGCGGATCCCCCCGTGGCGAAGTTCCTGGACGTCGGTAAGTTTAAGTACGAGGCGCAGAAAAAGGCGAATCTCGCTCGCAAGTCGCAGAAGACGCAGGAGATCAAGGAGATCAAGATGCGTCCGAACATCGACGATCACGACTACGACACCAAGATGAAGAAGGTGGCGGAGTTCATCGGCGAGGGCGACAAGGTGAAGGTCACGATGCGGTTCCGCGGTCGCGAGCTTAGCCACGGGCAGCTGGGCATGAACGTCCTTCAGCGCGTCGCCGAGCAGGTCGCCGAAGTCGCTAAGGTGGAAGCCTATCCGCGCATGGAAGGCCGCCAGATGCTGATGGTGCTGGCGCCGAAGTAAGCGGCGCGAGGGCGGTCTGTGCCGCCCCACAGGAATCGTCAATTTCCGCATAGGCGGGAATCCGGACGCGCAGATTGTGCGGCATGGCCGCAGCCATCACGTCAGTGGAATCCCGTCTCCGTGATGTGTCTGCGAAACCCTTCGTCATGCCGGACTCGTTCCGGCATCCACCGAGCCGCAAATCCATAGGCTGCTGATCTGACGGCACGGTGAACCCCGGAACCGGTCCAGACCTCTGAAAAAGTCTTTTCGCAGGCTCCATCAGCCCCATCGCCCCCGACGTGTTCCGGGGTCTACCGTGCCGCAACCTTAAGGATTTGTGAGTTCGCGGCACGGTGGATGCCGGAACAGGGCTCTCCTGAGCTTATCGAAGGGTCCGGCATGACGATGGAGACTTCTTGGAGGTCTCGAACCAGTCCGCGGTGACCTGCCGGTCGAGGCGCCGAAAGGAATGTTCGCGGAGGTTTCGGCTCTGCCGAAATGGCGTGCGCAGCGTACATCCCGCACCGTTCATGCCGCAGCCGTTTCGGGACCTGCTACGCGGCCTCTCACCACGCGCCAACCCGCAGCGTCGACGCCGAAGCCGATCCGGGGTTGGCGGGCGCGACCTTGATCCGCCCACTCCGGTCCCATCGTGACCACGAGACGACACCGCGTTCTCAAAAATCTTACGCGCTACTTAAATTCACTAGACGCCGGAATTCAGGACGTTACAGCCCGCCCGATACCGGACACTCGAATCCGGATCATCAGCGAAAGCCCCTCGGGAGAGACCTGTCGACATGCGTCTGACCAATATCCTTCTGTCCACCGCCGCTATCGTCATCGCCACGCCCGCCGTCGCGCAGGACCAGACCAGCCCCGTCACCACCAACGCCGCGGTCGATGGGCAGGCGCCCACCGCGGGCGCGCAGGCGGGCGATACGCAGGAGCTGGGCGCGGGCGACATCGTCGTCACCGCGACGCGCCGTTCCGAGCGGCTGGCCGACGTGCCGATCTCGATCAACGCGGTGAACCAGGAGGCGCTCCAGAACTCGGGCGCGACCGATATCCGCCAGATGGCGCAGCTGGCGCCCTCGCTCAACGTGTCCTCGACCGGCTCGGAAGCGAATGCCTCGGCGCGCGTCCGCGGCATCGGCACCGTCGGCGACAACCCCGGTCTGGAAAGCTCGGTCGCGGTCTTCATCGACGGCGTGTACCGCAGCCGTACCGGTTCCGGCCTCAACGACCTGGGCGAAGTCGACCGGATCGAGGTGCTGCGCGGGCCGCAGGGTACGCTGTCGGGCCGCAACTCGTCCGCCGGCGCGATCAACATCTATACCAAGGCGCCCTCGTTCGATCTGGGCGGCTATGGCGAAGCAAGTTACGGCAATTACGACGCGGTGCGCGTCGCGGGTGCGCTGACCGGCCCGATCGTCAAGGACGTCCTCGCCTTCCGCGTCGACGGCGTCTACGCGCGTCGCGACGGCTTCTTCCGCGATGTCGTCAACGACACCGACTATAACGACCGCAATCGCTGGTTCGTCCGCGGCCAGCTGCTGTTCGAGCCGTCGACCGATTTCTCGGTAAGGTTGATCGGCGACTACACCTTCCGCGACGAGAAGTGCTGCGGCGCGGTCCATGTCGACACGCGCGAGAAGCTGGACCCGACCCCCGGCGTGCCCGGCGACTATACGATCAACCCCAACGGCAACCGCATCGTCGACGTCATCAACCAGATCGCAGCCTTGCGCGGCTATCCCGCGGGCAGCACCTTCCCCGCGGGGGGCGATCCCTACAGCCGCCGCATCGCCTTCACGCCCGGCCGCGCCTATTCCAACGTGACCAAGGATTACGGCGGCTCAGCGCAGATCGACTGGAACCTGGGCGGCGCCTCGCTGACCTCGATCACCGCGTACCGCGAATACAAGTCGGCGGGCGCGAGCGACATCGACTACAACGTCCTCGACATCGGCTACCGTCCGGCGGACGGCAACAACTACCGCCAGTTCCACACCTTCACGCAGGAGCTGCGGCTGAACGGCGAGGCTTTCGACAACCGCCTCAACTGGCTGGTCGGCGGCTTCTTCTCGAACGAAGACCTCGAGGTCGTCGACAATCTGAAGTTCGGCAACGATTACGGTGCGTTCGCCGCATGCCGTATCGTCGCGACGATCAATCCGACCGCGGCGCTGCGCGACCCGTCGCAGCGCGGCTGCCTCGGCAACACGCCGCTGGCCGCGCTGGGCGGCGCGACCGGGCGTCAGGCGATCGCCGCCGGGCTGGGCGCCGCATCGGGCGTGATCCTGCCCGCGATCGACCTGCTCGGCACCGTCAACAACGTCGGCACGACGCGCGACGTCTATCGCCAGAACAGCAAGAGCTTTGCGGTGTTCACGCACAACATCTTCAAGCTCACCGACACGCTGTCGCTGACCGGGGGCCTGCGCTGGACGCACGAGCGCAAGCGCTTCGACGCGGCGTTCGGCAACAACAACACCGTCTGCCCACAGGTTCAGGGGCTGCTGGGCGCGGGCCCCGCGGGCAACCTGTTCAACAATGCGCAGCTGGCGGCACTCACTCGCGGCATCGCGACGCTGGCGTGCACCGGCAATTCGTCCGCCGCGCTCAACGGACGGACGCTCGACGACCGCTTTAACGAAAGCCAGTTCACCGGCACCGCGGTGCTGTCGTGGAAGCCCACCGACCGCATCATGACCTACGCCAGCTATTCGCGCGGCTACAAGGCGGGCGGCTACAACCTCGATCGCTCCGACCTGGGCGATGCGTACAACCCCGCGACGATCGCCAACCTGGACGCGTCGCGGCTGCGGTTCGACCCGGAAACGGTCAACGCCTATGAGGTCGGCTTCAAATATTCGAGCCGCCCGTTCACCTTCAACCTCGCGGCGTTCCGTTCGGAGTTCAAGAACTTCCAGCTGAACACCTTCAACGGTACCAATTACGTGGTCGAGAACATCGGCTCGTGCAGCAACGATCTGGCGGGTGCCGATCGCGACAACTCTGCACTGACGGGCGCCTGCACCGGCGGCAGCGTGAAGTACGGAGTGCGCAGCCAGGGCGTCGAGGTCGAGGCCGGCTTCTACCCCGCACGCAACCTAGCGGTCGCGCTGGGCTATACGTTCGCCGATACCCGGTATCGCAACAACCTGGTCGGCTCGGACGCGGGTGCCGCGCTCGACCCGGCGCTGTTCCTGCTCCCGGGCTCGCAGATGTCAAACGCGCCGCGCAACGTCATCACCTCCTCGTTCAGCTGGACGCCCGATATCGGCAGCAACGGCATGTCGGCACTGTTCTACGTCGATCAGCGCACCTCGTCGGACTACAACACCGGCTCCGACCTGTTCGTGGAGAAGATGCAGGACGGCTTCACCGTGGTGAACGCACGTGTCGGCCTGCGCGGGCGCGACGATCGCTGGGCGCTGGAGCTGTGGGCACAGAACCTGTTCGACACCGACTACACCCAAGTGGCGTTCAACACGCCGTTCCAGGGCGCTGGCAGCCAGCAGCAGGTGCAGGCGTTCGGCGGCACCGGCAACCAGCTGTTCTCCGCCTTCCTGGCGGAGCCGCGCACCTATGGCGTGACGGTGCGCACCCGGTTCTGATCGACGGAATCGGGAAGGGGGCGGTCGGTGGCAGCACCGACCGCCCCCTTTTCGTCACGGTCCACCGGCGTCACTCCCCGAAATGGCGCGGACGTGGTTGACCCGTTAACCACATGGCCCCTCTAAACGTTTGCAGGCGGCATCATGCCGACTCGAACGATCGCCCTTTGGGGGGGTGACACCATGATGAATCAGGCGACGCCCACAACGGGCCAAATGGAAACGATCCTGCTCTCCGCGCGCAGCGCCGGCTCGACCCTCATCGTCTCGCGCGGGCATGACCCTGCGACGATCCGGCTCCTGCTGGCCGAAGGACTGATCCGCGAGCGTCTCGGCCACCTCGTCCTAACCCTCAAGGGCCACGAGCGCCGCCGCGCCTGCGCGCGGGGGTAAGCAAGGCGTCACCCCGGACTTGATCCGGGTTCCCGCTTCCTCTTTCCCTTGCCGTTGAGAAGCGGGACCCCGGGTCAAGCCCGGGGTGACGACCAACGTTCTACAGCGCGTCGAACTCGATCGGCCGGTGCCGGTCGAGCCGCTGCTCCGCCGCCGGCATCGGGTACTTCAACCCCGTCGCGCAGTTGAACAGCACGACCTCCTCATCCTCGTCTACCTCGCCCTCGCGTAGCGCCTGTCGGTAGGCCGCGAGCGTCGCCCCGCCCTCCGGGCACAGCAGCAGCCCGTCCTTGCGTGCCGCATCGTCGACCGCGCTAAGGATCGCCGGGTCGCCCACCGCCAGCGCCTTGCCGCCGCTTTCGCGCACCGCACGCAGGATCAGGAAGTCGCCGACCGCGCGCGGCACGCGGATGCCCGCGGCGACGGTATGCGCATCCTCCCACCGCTCGGCATGCTCCTCCCCCGCCTCGAACGCGCGCACGATCGGCGCGCAGCCGGATGCCTGAACCGCGTACATCCGTGGCCGCTCGCTGCCGATCCAGCCCAGCGCCTCCAGTTCGTCGAACGCCTTCCACATACCGATCAGCCCGGTGCCACCCCCGGTCGGGTAGAAGATCGCCTTGGGCAGCCGCCAGCCGAGCTGTGCGGCCAGTTCCAGCCCCATCGTCTTCTTGCCCTCGATCCGGTACGGCTCCTTGAGCGTCGAGAAGTCGAACCAGCGGCCCTCCGCCGCCCCCTTCCCCACGATCACGCCGCAATCGTCGATCAACCCATTGACGCGCCACACCCGGGCGCCCTGCGCCGCGATCTCGCGCACGTTCACCTCGGGCGTGTCCTCGGGACAGAAGACGATCGTCTCGATCCCGACGCGGGTGGCATAGGCGGCCAGTGCTGCCCCCGCGTTGCCGTTGGTCGGCATCGCGATCCGCGTGACGCCCAACTCCTTCGCCATCGCGACCGCCATCACCAGCCCGCGCGCCTTGAAGCTGCCGGTGGGCAGGCGCCCCTCGTCCTTCACCAGCACGTTAGGACCGCCGCTGCGGGCCAGCGGGATCAGCGGCGTCTCGATCTCGCCCAGGCTGACGACGTTCGCCGTGTGCCGTACCGGCAGTAGCTCGCGCCAGCGCCACAGGTCGGTTTCGCGCGCCGCCAACGTCTCCCTCGACAGCGCCGCGGCGACGCCGGCCAGGTCATAGCGCACCAGCAACGGCCGCCCGACTCGCGACAGATTGTGGAGCACATCGGCGTCGTAGCGCTCCCCCGTCATCGAACATTCGAGGTGCGTGACGAAGGTAGGGCGATCGGCGGAGAGATTGTCGTTCATGTCGTGCGGCTTACCCGGCGCGGCCGGCAACCGGAAGCCACGGCGGTTGGAAGGAACCGTCGTTTCGGCAGCGTTCCACCGGGCGTATGATCGCACCCAGGCGCGGGCCATTCCGCCCCGCCGGATCGAGGGGGATCCATCATGAAGACCTTGTTCGCACTCGGCGCCGCGGCGCTGCTGGCCGGCACGACGGCTGTCGCGCAGACCAAGCCTGCGGCACCCGCAACCCCGCCTGCGATGGCCTTCCCGACCACCGCGAAGAAGGTGGAGGGCGTCCGCTACCTGACGGTCGAGACGATCACGGCGAAGCCGGGGGCGCAGCTGTGGAAGATCATTTCCGAGCATTTCAATCCCGCCGCCCGCGCCGCGGGGGTGCCCGTCCCCGTGGTCTATCACAGCGAAACCGGACCGGCGCAGACGACCATCATCACGCCGCTGACCGGCGGCATGGCGGACATGGAATATGAATTCGCGCCCGACGACGTGAAGTTCATGGCCGCGCTCGCGAAGCAGGAGGGCGGGCAGGACAAGGCGATGGCGCTGATCCAGCAATATCAGGACGGCATCGCAACCCGCTCGCGCGAGATCGTGCACGAGCATATCGGCAAGTGACGGCGGGGCGGGGCGCGATAGACGCCCCGCCCGCCCGGGTCAGTCCGGCTTCTTCGCCACGCCGACCAGCGCGGGGCGCAGCAGGCGGTCCTTGATCATGAAGCCGCCCTGCATTTCCTGCACGACCGTGCCCGGCTCGGCATCGCTCAACACTTCCATCATCGCCTGGTGGCGGTTCGGGTCGAGCGGCTGGCCCATCGCGTCGATACGGGTGATGCCGTGGCGCGCGAAGATGCTCGCCAGCTCCCGCCCCGTCGCATCCAGCCCGACGACCAGCCCCTTGAACTTCTCGTCGTCGCGCAGCTCCGCAGGGATCGCCGCCAGCGCGCGCTCCAGATTGTCGCTGACCGACAGGACGTCGCGCGCGAACGCGGTCGCGGCATAGGCACGCGCATCAGCGGCCTCCTTCTCGGCGCGGCGGCGGACGTTCTGGATGTCGGCCTGCGCGTACAGCGTCTCCTGCTTCGCGGACGCCAGCTGGTCCTCCAGCTCGGCGATGCGCGCCGCGGCGGCGTCGTGCTCGGCCACTTCCGGCGCGGCCTCGGCCGTCTCGTCGCGCAGGTCGTCCGCGGCGGGCTTTGCGGTATCGGTCATTCTGTCCCTATCTTTTGGCTCTACGGGCGCCGTCTAGCCCATCAGGCGGGCAAGTGTCGCGGCGGTGAAATCCACCATGGGCACGACGCGCGCGTAGTTCAACCGCGTCGGCCCGATCACGCCGACCACGCCGACCACGCGGCCATCGTGCCCGCGGAACGGCTTGGCGATCACCGACGATCCGCTAAGCGCGAACAGATTGTTCTCCGCGCCGATGAAGATCCGCGTCGCATCGCCCGCGCGCGCCGAATCGAGCAGCGCCGCGACCTCCTGCTTGCCCTCCAGATAGTCGAGCAGTCCACGCACCCGCTCCACGTCGGCGACATCGGCATCGTCCAGCAACCGCCCCTGCCCGCGGACGATCAGCACCGGGCGGCGCGCGCCATCCTCGCTCCATACCGCCAGGCCGCGCTCGACCAGAGCACGCGCGGCGGTGTCCAGCGCGCTGCGCCCCGCGGTCAGTTCCCGCTCCAGCCGCCCGCGCGCCTCGCCCAGCGTCAATCCGCCCAGCGTCGCGGTCATGTAATTGCCCGCCTCCACCAATGCCCCCGGCGTCACCCCGATCGGGAGGTCGATGACGCGGTTCTCGACCGCGCCGTCCTCCCCCACCAGCACGGCTAGCGCCTGCGTCGCGGCGAGCGGCACGAAGCCGATCGACCGCAGCACCACCTCGCGCTTGGGCACCATCACCAGCCCCGCGCACGCCGACAGTCCGGACAGCGCCGCGGTCGTCGCCGCCAGCGCTTCCTCTACCGGCCCGTGCTGCCCCGCGCGCGATTCGATCTGTGCGCGCTCCTCCGCGGAGGGTTCGTGCGCCTGCATCATGCCATCGACGAACAGCCTGAGGCCGCGCTCGGTCGGCACGCGGCCCGCGGAGGTATGCGGCGCGGCGAGCAATCCCAGCGTTTCCAGCTGCGCCAGCACGTTGCGTATCGAGGCGGGCGACAGGTTCAGCCCGGCCTGCGCCAGCGTCTTCGACCCCACCGGCTGCCCGCTGGCGAGATAGCCGTCGACCACACGGCGGAAGATGTCGCGGGCGCGATCGGTCAGCTCGGCGATGGGCGGCGAACGGGTCACGTCGTGCGATGTATGACACGCATGGTCCGGGCTCAACCGCGCGGTTCATCTTTCCGCAATCAACCCCGATCAAATACGAAAAGGGATCCCGGGGAAAACCAATGATCTACGACTTCAGTTTCGACCGGGACGCGCATCTGCTGACCGTCCGGTGGCATCGCATCTTCACCGCGGCCGACGTGCTGTCCTACGGCAACGATTACATGCGCGGGTTCATCGCCGCCGATTTCCGGTCGGGCTATCGGCTGCTGATGGACATGGGGTCGGTCGGCGCGCAGCCGCAGGAGACGCTGGAGCCGTTCATGGATCACATGCGGCGCATCCCCAAGGCCAGCCGGATCGCCGTCTGCGCGACCGTGCCGCTGCTCCGCAGCCAGGTCATGCGACTGATGACGCAGCCCTATCTGCGCATGTTCGATCAGATCGGAGAGGCCCGCCGCTGGGTCCTCGCCTGATCGCGCGCAAGTCGCTGGCGCGGTGGGCGCAACCCCGCTAGGGCCGGTCCATTCCGTCCCTCAGGAGAAGACAATGCGCCCCAGCGGCCGCGCCCCCGACCAGATGCGCCCCATCACCATCGAGCCGCGCTTCACGCGCCATGCGGAGGGTTCCGTCCTGATCGGGTTCGGCGATACCAAGGTCCTCGTCACCGCCTCGATCGAGGAACGCGTGCCCCCGTTCCTGCGCGGCAAGGGGCAGGGCTGGGTCACCGCCGAATATGGCATGCTTCCGCGCGCGACCCACACCCGCGGCAGCCGCGAGGCGGCGAAGGGCAAGCAGTCCGGCCGCACACAGGAAATTCAGCGGCTGATCGGCCGCAGCTTGCGGGCCGTCACCGACATGGCGCTGCTGGGCGAGCGCCAGATCACGCTCGACTGCGACGTGATCCAGGCCGACGGCGGCACCCGTACCGCCGCCATCTCCGGCGCCTGGGTCGCGCTTCGGCTCGCGATCGACGGCCTGCTGCGCGACGGCAAGCTGACGGTCGATCCGCTGAAGCAGAAGGTCGCGGCGGTGTCGTGCGGCATCCATCAGGGGCAGCCGGTGCTGGACCTCGACTATATCGAGGATTCGGGCGCGGATGCGGACGGCAATTTCGTCCTGCTCGAGAACGGCAACATCGCCGAGGCGCAGGCCACCGCCGAGCACGCCACCTATGACGAGGAGGCGCTGCTGCGTCTGCTGCGCCTCGCCCGCATCGGTTGTGCGGAAATCTTCGCGGCGCAGGCGAAGGCGGTCGCATGAGCGGAGAGGGCGCCGAGCCGCAGGCGATCCGCAAGCTCGCCCCCGGCAAGCTGGTGATCGCCAGCCATAACGCCGGCAAGGTGCGCGAGATCGGCGCGCTGCTGGAAGGTTACGGGCTGGAGGTGATCTCCGCCAAGGCGCTCGACCTGCCCGAGCCCGAGGAAACCGGCACCACCTTCGTCATGAATGCGGAGCTGAAGGCGCGCGCCGCGGCCGACCTGTCCGGCCTGCCCGCGCTGGCCGACGACAGCGGCCTGTGCGTCGACGCGCTGGGCGGCGACCCCGGCATCTTCTCTGCCCGCTGGGGCGGCGAGACGCGCGACTTCGGCATGGCGATGCAGCTGGTCGAGGACAAATTGCGCGCGATCCCGGACGCGCCGCGAGACGCGCACTTCATCTGCGCGCTGGCGCTGGCGTGGCCCGACGGCCATGTCGAATGGTTCGAGGGCCGCGTCGACGGGACGATGGTCTGGCCACCGCGCGGCGACAAGGGCCATGGCTACGACCCCACCTTCCAGCCGATCGGCCACGACGTGACCTTCGGTGAGATGGACGAGCCGGAAAAGAACGAGATCAGCCACCGTGGCGACGCCTTCCGCCAGATGGTCGCCGCGATCTTCTGACGCCATCGTGCCCCGGCGAAGGCCGGGGCCCAGTCGGCAGACATGTCGGCATCTCACGCCTCACGACGTCACCCGCCCCCGACAACATGACCAATCCTTAAGGGTGACGCCCCGCCGTCCCCGCGGTAGAGCCCACGCATGGGCCACGGGCATCACCATCACCACGATCACGATCACCACGGTTATTCCCATGGGGGAGGCCATGGCCACGTCCACGCCGCCCCGCCGGAGCGCTGGGACCGCGTCTTCGCGATCGGTATCGGGCTGAACCTCGGCTATGTCGTGGCGGAGGGCGTCGCCGGATTTGCCTTCGGCTCCGTCGCGCTGCTGGCCGATGCCGGGCACAATCTCTCCGACGTCTTGGGACTGGCGGTAGCCTGGGGCGGCGCGGCGCTGGCGCGGCGCGGGCCGTCGAAGCGCTTCACCTACGGGCTGAAGGGATCGACGATCCTCGCCGCGCTCGCCAATGCGCTGTTGCTGCTGGTCGCGATCGGCGCGATCGCGCTGGAGGCGGTGCAGCGCTTCGGTGATCCCGCCCCCGTGGCGGGCCTGTCGGTGTCCGTGGTCGCCGGCATCGGCATCGCGGTGAACGCCTTCACCGCCTGGCTGTTCGCGCGCGGCCGCAAGGGTGACGTCAACATCCGCGGCGCGTATCTCCACATGCTGTCCGATGCCGTGGTCTCGGCCGGCGTCGTCGCGGCCGGCGTCGCGATCTGGTTCACCGGCGCCGGCTGGATCGATCCGCTGGTCAGCCTCGTCATCGCCGCGGTCATCTTCTGGCAGACCTGGGGGCTGCTACGCGAAACGGTCGAGATGTCGCTCGCCGCCGTGCCGCGTGGCGTGAACTACGATCACGTCCGAGAGGCGCTGGCGACACTCCCCGGCGTGGCGGAGGTCCACGATCTCCACATCTGGCCGATGTCCACCACCGAGCCGGGGCTGACCGCGCATTTGTGTGTGCCCGCGGGGCATCCCGGCGACGCGTTCCTCCACGACGTGCAGGAAATGCTCCACCATCGCTTCGGGATCGGCCATGCCACGATCCAGGTAGAAACCGGCGGTGTGTGTGCGCTGGCGGATGAAAACCGCGTCTAGACGCACCGTGCTCCTGCGCAGGCAGGAGCCCAGGGGTGTCGAGCGCCACGCCGGGTGATTTCGCGTGAAGTTCGCGACGGCAAAGCCGCCGCGTGACGTCGGACGGGTCCGGCTACGCCGCCCCGCCGGCCGTGCCGCCCGATCCGTTGTGCGGAGCGGCGCGGGCGTCGCCGCGCCTTCGGGCGTCAAAAGCCGCCGCGTGACGTCGGACGGGTTCGGCTTGCGCCGCCCCGCCGGCCGTGCTGCCCGATGGGCTGCGCGGAGCGGCGCGGGCGTGGCCGCGCCTTCGGGCGTCAGTACGCCCGCGCCACCGCGAACTCGACCGCCTCGATCATCGCATCCTTGACCGCGCTGTCGTCGAAGATCGACAGCGCCTCTACCGCGCGCTGGCCGTAATGCCGCGCTCGCGCGAACGTGTCGTCGACCGCCCGACTCCGCCGCACCAGCTCGACCGCCTGCGCAAAGTCAGCGTCGCTCGCGCGCCGCCCCTCCACCGCATCGCGCCAGAACATGCGCTCGTCCTCGCTCCCGCGGGCATAGGCCAGGATCACCGGCAGCGTCATCTTGCCCTCGCGGAAGTCGTCGCCCGCATCCTTGCCCATCGTGCCCGCGTCGCTGGTATAGTCGATCGCGTCGTCGACCAGCTGGAACGCGACGCCCAGATAGCGACCATAGGCGTCCAGCGCCGCTTCCTCCGCCGCCGATCGCCCCGCGATGACCGGCGCGACGCGGCACGCCGCCGCGAACAGCGCCGCCGTCTTGGCCCCGATGATATCGAGGTAGCGTTCCTCCGCCAGGTCGACGCGACGCACCGCGGTCAGCTGATTGACCTCGCCCTCGGCGATCACCGCGGAGGCATTGGACAGGATCTCCAGCGCGCGCAGGCTGCCGCCCGCCACCATCAGCTCGAACGACCGCGAGAACAGGAAATCGCCCACCAGCACGCTGGCCGGATTGCCCCAGATGATGTTGGCGGTGCGCTTGCCACGACGCAGGTCGGACCCGTCGACCACATCGTCGTGGAGCAGCGTCGCGGTGTGGATAAATTCCACCGCGGCGGCGAGCAAATGGTGCCGGTCGCCCTTATACTCCACCAGCTGCGCGCTCGCGAGCGTCAGCATCGGGCGCAGCCTTTTGCCCCCGCCCGCGATCAGATGCCCCGCCAGTTCGGGGATCAGCGGGATGTCGGACTGCATCCGCTCCACGATCACGGCATTGACCTGTTCCATGTCGCGCGCGACCAACCCGATCATCGGGTCGAGCGACGGCGCATGGCCGGGGAGGCGGTGGAGCGAGGCGATCATGTGCCCCGCCCTTTGCGGCGGGACGGCGCGCAAGGCAAGCACGGGGTTGCCCTGACGGCGTCATGCCCGCATGAGGCGCGCGTGATCCATGGGGAGGCGGACATGACCGACGAGACGCTGAAGCGCTACCGCAAGAGCATCGACAATATCGATGCGGCGCTCGTCTGCCTCCTCGCCGAGCGGTTCAAGATCACCCAGGCAGTGGGCGCGTACAAGGCGACCACCGGCCTTCCCGCCGCCGATCCCGGCCGCGAGGAGGCGCAGATCGCGCGACTGCGCACGTTGAGCGAGGATGCCGAGCTCGATCCGGAATTCTCCGAGAAGTTCCTGCGCTTCATCATCGACGAGGTGATCCGCCACCACGAGGCGGCGAAGCAGGGTTAGTTACCTTCCGTTACCCCGGCCTTGAGCCGGAGTCCCGCTCCTTCTCCGACGGTCCGATAAAGCGGGACCCCGGATCAAGTCGAGACCTCCGCGAAAGTCGCCATCGTCATGCCGGACCCTTCGACAAAGCTCAGGAGAGCCCTGTTCCGGCATCCACCGTGCCGCGCATTCACCCGTGTCGATGTTGCGGGACGGTGGACCCCGGATCCATTCGAGACTTCTGCGAA
>CAJYKB010000096.1 GCA_913774925.1 uncultured Sphingomonas sp.
ACGACGCAGGCGGCGGCGGCGATCAGGTCAATGCCAGCCGTTTCGAGAAGATGATCAACATCAAGGATCGCGGGCAGATTTTCCGCGTCGATGTCGACACGATCGAGCGGATCGACGCCGCGGGCGAAGATATGTGCATCTACACCGGCGACAACACGCTGATCCTGCGCGAGACGATGAAGGATCTGGAGAAGCGGCTCGACCCGCGGCGGTTCCAGCGCATCCACCGCTCCACGATCGTCAACCTGGACCTGGTCAAGCAGGTGAAGCCGCATACCAACGGCGAATGCTTCCTGGTGCTGGATTCGGGCGCCAGCGTGAAGGTCAGTCGCAGCTATCGCGACGTGGTGGCGCGCTTCGTCCACTGAACGGTCGTGCCGGTCGGCGGGCGGCGGCCGTTGAGCAGGAGGGCGAGCATGGGCGATCGCACCACGACCCGCTCGTGCAGCCACAGCGCCAGCGCGCCGCCGGCCACAATCGATACGGCGAAGGTGGCGTAGGGCGCCCAATCGCCCGGCGCGCGCGTGTTGATCGCCACCATGATCGGCAGATGGACGAGGTAGATGGTGTAGGACGCCGCGGACAGCCGCTGCGCCCATGCCGGCGCCGCACGCACCGTCAGCGCGCTACGCAGGATCAGGACGAAGGCGGCGGGCGGCGTCGTCGTGCCGATCAGGAAGCGGACGAGCGCATAGCCGTGATCCCCGCGCCACAAGACGATCGCGCCCGCATCGAGCCAGCGCACCGTCGCATAAGCCGCCGCGGATAGAAGAACGATCGCCAGCGCGAACCGGGTCGCGCCGAGCAGTGCCCGCGTCAGCGCCGGACGGCGCGCAGCGGCGAAACCGAGCACGAACATCGGCCAATAGCCCGCGATCATCTGAAGATTGGCGAAGGGCACCAGCCAATGCGTCGGGAGCACCGCCGCGACCACGCTGCCCGCGGCCCAGGCGAGCAGCGCACCGCTCCCCGCCGTGACCAGTATCGCGATCCGCCCGCCCGCGGCACCCTCCCAGCCCGGCGGCCAGCGCAACGCGGCGACGCTGCGACGGTCCGCCCTATCCAGCGCCAGTGCGGTCGCCGAATAAAGGAACAACGCCGGCAGGAACCAGGCGTGATGCCATTCGAAGGGCAGCAGCACGCGCATCGCATGCCCCGGCCCCGCCGTCGCGGTCAGCCATGCGATCAGCGGCGAGAAGAGGAGGATCGCGACGGCGCAGGGGATGCCGAGCTGCACCGCGCGCCCTGCCAGCCACTCCCGTCCGCCGCGACGTCGCAGCGCCAGCGCGCTCAACAACCCGGAGATCGCGAAGAAGGCCCCCATGCGAAAGCCGAGCGACACGTCCTCCACCACGTCGAACAGCGCCACCCGCGGCAGCGCGAAGCTGGCATGGACCGGCAACCCTGCCAGCATCAGCAGCCCGCGCCACAGGTCGAGCCCGGCGATCCGACCGGAGGCGGATGTGTCGTTCCTCACCGCCGCGCTGCCGATCGCGTGGTGCAGCGTGCAACGGTGGCGCGCGGCAACGCCCGCTCCACCGCAGCGCGCACGCGGCCGCTCCAGCGAACATAGCCCGGACGGCTCAGGTGGATGCCGTCGGGCTGGTAGAAGGGGCCGGGACGCCCCGCCACCAGCAGCGTGTTCGCGACGTCGATGAACGTCGCCCCCGGCCAGTCCCGCATGACGCGATCGAACCGTTGCTGCTCGGCGCGAAACGACCAGCGCCCCGGACTGGGCTTCGTCGCGACCACGAACAGATGCGTCGCGGGCATCCTCGCGTGGAGCGCTGTCACCATGTGCTCGACGCCGCTCGCCGCGGTGGTCGCGCTCGCCCCGGCGGCGATGTCGTTCTCGCCGGAATAGACGACGATCGCGGTCGGCGCGGGGGCCGCCGCGTCATGCGCCAGTCGCTGCGACAATTGGTCGAGCAGCGCGCCGTCGACGCCGCGGTTGTAGGTGGCCCATGGCGCCATATCGCGGTCCATGTCGCGCCATTTGTTAACGGTCGAACTGCCCACGAACCAGATCGCGCAATCGCCGCGCGTCGCCCCGCCGCCCGGCAGCGGGGTGCGGTTGACGATCGCCGGTTCGGCCCAGGCCCATGCCAGCAGGGTGGAGGCGAACACTCCCGCCGCCACCGAGAGCTTGCCCATGACGGCAAGAACGGCAGCGGAGGCGCGGGCGGCGGGCATGGCCCCTTCCCTAGCCCGGCGCGGTTAACGGCGGGTCAGCGTTGCGGGGGCGGTGCCGTGCGGGTAGAGGCGACGGATGGTTGCGCGACGAGGGTCCAGACCCATCACCACGTGGCAGCGATGATCCGCGTCTCCGCACTCTATCGCTTCGCCCGCATCGACGATCCCCATGCGGCGCGCGAGGCGCTCTTCGCCGCTGCATCCCGGGCGGGGGTCAAGGGCACGTTGCTGCTGGCGAGCGAGGGCATCAACGGCACGATCGCCGGTCCGCCCGACGCGCTGGACGGCGTGATCGCGCGGATTCGTACGTTGCCGGGATGCGCGGACCTGTCGCTCAAGCACGGATGGGCGGAGACGAACCCGTTCCACCGGCTGAAGGTGAAGGTGAAGCGCGAGATCGTGACGATGGGCGTCGCGGTCGATCCGCTGACGGACGCGGGCACCTATGTCGCGCCGGGCGAGTGGAACGCGCTGATCGCCGATCCGCAGACGCTCGTGATCGACACGCGCAACGCATATGAAGTGGCGGTCGGAACGTTCGCGGGGGCGGTCGATCCGGGAACCGACAGTTTCGCCGACTTCCCCGCGTGGTTCCGCGATCATCGCGAGACGCTGATGGCGGGCAAGACGCGGGTCGCGATGTTCTGCACCGGCGGCATCCGCTGCGAGAAGTCGACCGCGTTCCTGAAGGCGGAAGGGGTGGAGGCGGTCCACCACCTCGACGGCGGCATCCTGCGGTATCTGGAGGAAGTGCCTGAGCACGACAGCCGGTGGCAGGGCGAATGCTTCGTCTTCGACCAGCGCGTCGCCGTCGGGCACGGCCTGGCCCCCGGCACCCACGCGCTGTGCCACGCGTGCCGGATGCCGGTGAGCGCGGCGGATCGTGCCTCGCCGCTGTATGTCGAGGGGGTCAGCTGCCCCGCCTGCCACGCGACGCGCGACGCGGCGCAGCGCGCGGGCTATGCGGAGCGCCACCGCCAGCAGCGGCTCGCCGAGGCGCGAGGCGCGAGCCACGTCGGCTGGTCCGCGCCGGTCGCGGAGTAGGCTGGCGTCATGGCGACTAGGGACGACTAGGCCCGTCATCCCCGCGCCGGCGGGGATCCGGACACGCTGATCTCGCGGCTCTACAAACGGCGCCAGCGTATCTGGATTCCCGCCTTCGCGGGAATGACGGGGCGGCGGCAGCGGGGCTCGCCCCCCGTCGACCGCGTCAGCGCGACCGCATGCTCAGCGAGACGCCGATCACGCGCGGTTCGTTGTACACCGCGGCCATGTAATTCTCGATCACGCCCTTCAGGTTCTTCTCGTTCGTGACGTTGCGCGCGAAGGCGACGATCTCGAAGCGGTCGTCCGGGGTGCGGTAGCCGATCTTCAGCCCGCCCTCGAAATTGCCGTTCGCGCGGAACTCGGCGGTGTCGTATAGCACGAGGTTGGTCAGCCCCTGGATGTTCCAGTCGGTCGCCGCGAACAGCGCGCCGCCGTTCGAGAGCGGCACGTCATATTGCGCGGTGAGGTCGAGATTGTATTCCGGCGCGTTGGGCAGGCGATTGCCGTCGATATTGGCAAAATAGGTCGTGCGCGTGCCGGCGCCGCGGGTGAAGGTGTTCGATTCGAGCACGGTGCACACCTGCACGCCGTTCAGGCTGCACGTCTGCGCGAAGACGCGCTTGTCCTTGATCTCGCTGTGCAGCGCGCTGGCGCCGATCCCGATGGCGAGGTTGCGCACCGGGCGCCAGTCGATCTCCAGCTCGCCACCGTACGCCTGCGCCTTGTCGGCGTTGAACAGCACGCCACTGCCGTTGGAATCGTTGCCGTTCAGCTGGATGTCCTTGACGGTGTAGAAGAACAGCGCGCCGTTTATGCGCAGCGTGTTGCCCAGCATCGTGGACTTGAACCCACCCTCGAACGAGGTGTTCGTCTCCGAATTGGCGGTCGTGAAATCGGCGTTGAACACCGCCGAACGCCCCTGGATCGTCGGGCCGCGGAAGCCGCGGGCGACGCGTGCGTAGACGTTCAGGTCGGGCGTCGCCTGATACCCCAGCGACACGTCCCAGCTCGGCTGCTCGTCGCTCAGCCGCACGTCACGACGCCCGGTATAGGTGCTGACGCCCTGCGCATCGGCATTGACGCGCAGCAGCTGGGTGCGCTTGGTGTCGTTGGTGTAGCGCGCGCCCGCAGTCAGCGTCAGGCGATCGGTGAAGGCGTAGCTCGCCTGCCCGAACCCGGCCCAGGAGGTGTTGGTGTTGCGCAGCACCACAAAGTTGTTCGGATTGCGATCGGCGGTGGTCAGGAAGACGCCGCGCTGGTCGAACTCGGTCAGGTCGCGGCTGTCGAAGTAGATGCCGCCGAACTGCCACTTGAACGCGCCGCTGCCGTTCGACGCGACGCGCACTTCCTGCGACCATTGGTCGAGGTCGCGGATGCGGCCCTGGCTCTGGCCGAAGCCGTTGCGCACACCGTTGAAGGGGTAGTCGCTGCCCGCGCCGCCATCGGTATCGCCACGGCTGTAGCCCGACGCATGCTCATAGGCGGTGATCGAGGTCAGCGTCGCCACGCCCATGTCGATTCCCAGATGCGCCGAGGCGCCCTGCATCTTGTAGGCCTGCGGGTTGTCGCCACCCTCGTCCAGCCTGACCTGATCACGGGGGCCGCGCGGCGTGTCGGAGCCCTTCACCAGCGCGTTGCGGTGGAACACGGTCGAGGTGCCCTCGTAATCGCGGACATGCCCCGACAGCAGCAGCGACACGACGTCGCCGGGCGTGAACAGCAGCTGGAGCCGCGCGTCGCGCTCCAGGAAGCCGCCCAGCGCATTCTTGCGCGGGGTGATCGTGCCGTCATCGGACGGGCCGGTATAGGTGTTGTCGATCCAGTCGCTGCGGCGCTGCATCAGCCCGGAGACGCGGAACGACAGCACGTCCTTGATGAGCGGCCCGCCGACGCCGGCGTCGAGCGACACCGTGTCGTAGCTGGCGACCGACAGGTTCATCCGGCCCTGCGTTTCCTGCGACGGGCGGATGGTGTCGAACTTGATGATGCCCGCCGGCGTATTGCGCCCGAACAGCGACCCCTGCGGCCCGCGCAACGTCTCGACCTGCGCCACGTCGAACACCGGGTTCGACTTCAGCACGACATGTTCCAGCACGACATCGTCCTGGATGATCGACACCGGCTGCGATGCGCCCAGGTAGAAATCGATATTGCCCAGCCCGCGGATGTAGAAGCGCGGGAAGATGCGGCCCGTCGTCGTCTCCGCATACAGGCCGGGGACGCGGCCCGCGAGCGCCAGGATGTCCTCGCCGCCGCTCTGGAACGAGCGCAGTTCCTCGCCCTTCACCGCGGTGACCGACAGCGGAACGCGCTGCAGGTTCTCCTCGCGGCGCTCGGCGGTGACGACGATATCGTCCAGCCCCTCGGCGCCGGTCGCGGTGGCATCGACACCTTGCGTGGCCTGCGCCGGCGTCTGCGGCACGCTGCCGTCCTGCGCGAACGCGGCGGTCGCGGTCAAAGCGGCGCCGGCGGCGGTGGCGAACAGCGCGCGGCGGATGAAGCGATGAGACACTGAAATTCCCCCAGAAACAACGGACGTAGCGGCATCGTTGCGCCGATCGCGTCCTCCCTGCGCCGGCCGCTAGGGGGCAATTGCGACTATCCTGTGACAAAGTGTTGCGCGAAAGACGCAGCACGAGCCTCTTCGTGTGCGGCGCAACATCTGCTAAGGGCGCCCGCATGCTCAACCTCAACGGCATCACCGTGCGCCTCGGCGGGCGCACGATCCTCGACGGCGCGACCGCGGCGCTGCCGCCCGGCAGCCGCGTCGGCCTGATCGGGCGCAACGGCGCGGGTAAGTCGACGCTCGTGCGCGTCATCGCCGGCATGCTGGAGCCGGACGACGGTTCCGCCGACATGCCCAAGGGCGCGCGGCTGGGCTATATCGCGCAGGAGGCACCGTCGGGCACCGCGACCCCGTTCGACACGGTGCTCGCCGCCGATGTCGAGCGCGCCGCGCTGATGCACGAATCGGAGACGACCGAGGATCCCGACCGGCTGGGCGACGTCTATGAGCGGCTGATCGCGATCGACGCCTATACCGCGCCCGCACGCGCCGCGCAGATCCTGCTCGGGCTCGGCTTCGACGAGGAGATGCAGCAGCGTCCGCTCGACAGCTTCTCGGGCGGGTGGAAGATGCGCGTGGCGCTCGCCGCGCTGCTGTTCTCGCAGCCCGACCTGCTGCTGCTCGACGAGCCGTCGAACCACCTCGACCTGGAGGCGGTGATGTGGCTGGAGGACTTTCTGGTCAATTACAAGGCGACGATCGTCGTCGTCAGCCACGAGCGCGACTTCCTCAACAACGTCGTCGACCATATCCTGCATCTGCAGGGCGGCAAGATCACGCTCTACCCCGGCGGCTACGACAGTTTCGAGCGCCAGCGCGCCGAGCGCATGGCGCAGCTGGCCGCCGCGAAGGCCAACCAGGATGCGCAGCGCGCCAAGCTGCAGGATTATGTCGCGCGCAATTCGGCGCGCGCCTCCACGGCGAAGCAGGCGCAGAGCCGGCAGAAGATGCTGGCCAAGATGCAGCCGATCGCCGAGCTGGCCAACGATCCGTCGCTGTCGTTTGACTTTCCCGACCCCAGCGAGCTGCGCCCGCCGCTCATCACGCTCGACATGGCGAGCGTCGGCTATGGCGAGACGCGGATCCTCAAGCGGCTCAACATGCGGCTCGACCCCGACGACCGCGTCGCGCTGCTGGGGCGCAACGGCAACGGCAAGACCACGCTCGCCCGCCTGCTGGCGGCGCAGCTGACGCCGATGGACGGCGACATGGCGTCGTCGGGCAAGATGAAGGTCGGCTATTTCACCCAGTATCAGGTGGAGGAACTGGACGCCGACGACACGCCGCTGGAGCATATGACGCGCACGATGAAGGGCGCCAGCCCCGCCGCAGTGCGCGCGCAGCTGGGGCGGTTCGGCTTCTCGGGCGACAAGGCGACCGGCAAGGTCGGCAAGATGTCGGGCGGCGAGAAGGCGCGCCTCGCGCTGGCGCTCATCACCCGCGACGCGCCGCACCTGCTGATCCTCGACGAGCCGACCAACCACCTCGACGTCGACGCGCGCGAGGCGCTGGTGCAGGCGCTCAATTCCTACACCGGCGCGGTCGTGCTGGTCAGCCACGATCGCCACATGCTGGAGATGACCGCCGACCGGCTAGTGCTGGTGGATGACGGCACCGCGGCGGAGTTCGACGGGACGCTCGACGATTATATCGCGCTGGTGCTGTCGGGGGAGAACAAGGCGGAGGGCAAGCCCGCCAAGGGGAGCAAGAAGGACCGCGCCGCCGCCGCCGACCGCCGCGCGGCAGAAACGGCGATCCGCAAGCAGGCCAAGGAGGCGGAGGACGCGCTCGCCAAGCTCAACGCGCAGCGTGCGGCGGTGGATCGGGCGATGTTCGACCCGTTGACCGCGGACAAGACGCTGGCGAAGCTGTCGATGACCGAGCTGATGAAGCGGCGCTCGGAGCTGTCGGACCGGATCGACGCGGCGGAAGCGACGTGGCTGGAGGCGAGCGAGAAGCTGGAAGCCGGATCGATGGCGTCGGCGGCATAGCCGCCTGACGCCGTCGACCCGGCCGGCCTCGCTCACGCGAGGACCGACCGCGCGGCTTCGCCGCGACGGGTTTGGCAAGGCGGGAGCGTCCATTCCTTCGTCACCCCGGACTTGTTC
>CAJYKB010000097.1 GCA_913774925.1 uncultured Sphingomonas sp.
TCGGCCGCCTCAAAGACTGGCGGCGCGTTGCCACCCGCTACGATCGCTGCCCCACAGCCTTCTTCGCCGCCGTCACCCTCGCTGCCACGGTCATCTTCTGGCTGTGATCAACGAGTCCTGACCCTAGAGGATATCCTCGACGACCCGTCCGATGACTTACTTGAGCGTGTTGTAGCCGAGGCACGCAAATCTGCTCGTTCCCGATGGCTGCTTAGCAAGCCGTTCAAGGTCGCGGTGGCAGCCAGAGTGTGGGACGCCATAGAGAAGTTTCGCATGACGGGGCCGCGCGAAGAGCCATCCCACGACAAACTGCCACCCCGAGATCGAATATCAGCTATCGGGGTGCCTTTCGACAGATAAGGACCGCCAATGACGGTTACGATGTACGGCATCCCCAATTGCGACACGATCAAGAAGGCGCGGACGTGGCTCGACGGGGCGGGGGTGGCGTTCGCGTTTCATGATTACAAGAAGGCGGGCGTCGATGCCGCGACGCTCGATGGTTGGATCGATGCGGTGGGGTGGGAGGTGCTGCTCAACCGTGCGGGGACGACCTTTCGCAAGTTGCCCGAGGCGGAGCGGCAGGGGGTGGATCGGGAGCGGGCCAAGGCGCTGATGCTGGCGCAGCCGTCGATGATAAAGCGCCCGGTGCTGGTGCATGACGGCGGCGTCGAGGTGGGGTTCAAGCCGGAGCGGTATGCGGCGTTGTTCGGGTGATCGCGTCACCCACTCCGTCACCCCGGACCTGTTCCGGGGGGCACGGTGCCGCGTAACTCGCGGTCGTCCAGCGCGCGGAACGGTGGATGCCGGAACAAGTCCGGCATGACGGCGTGGCATGCCGATAGTTGCCTTTCGCACTGGTGGCGATCATGGTTCGGCCAATCAGAGGGGACCAGAAACATGCGTGGGCCGTGGTGGTTCAGACTGGCGCTCATCGCCTTCCTGCTGTGGTCGCTGATGGGCGTGTTCGCGTGTTTTCAGCAATTTCGGCTTGGTGCCGACGCGATGGGGGCGGCGACGGACTATGACCGCGCGCTCTTCGCGCGGCTGCCGATCTGGTACATGGCGGATTATGCCGTGGCGACCGGCACCGCGTTGCTGGGGGCACTGGCGCTGATCGCGGGGTCGGTGCTGGCGATCCCGCTGCTCACCATCTCTCTGGTGGCGGTGATGATCCAGTTCGGCTGGCTGTTCGCCACGTCCGACATCATCGCGGTGAAGGGCGTGTGGGTGATCTATTTTCCGCTGGTGATCGCCGCGGTCGCCGCCATCGCGCTGCGCCTTGCGCATCTGGCGCGCCGACGCGGGTGGATCGGGTGAGAACAAGGGGTTAAGCACGCTTCATGTCAACGACCTTCACGATCGACAGCGCGACCAGCCGCGCCAATCCCGTCGCCGCGCCGATGAAGCGGCTGACGGTTCCCGCGATCCGCAACCGCAAGGCCGCGATCGCGCAAGGGACGGGCGAGCCGCTGGTGATGCTGACCGCCTATACCGTCCGCATGGCGCAATTGATGGACCCGCATTGCGACCTGCTGCTGGTCGGTGACAGCCTGGGGCAGGTGATCTACGGCCTGCCCAGCACGGTGCCGGTCACGCTGGAGATGATGGCCGCGCACGGCGCGGCGGTGGTGCGCGGCAGCTATCATTCGGTCGTCGTCGTCGACATGCCGTTCGGCAGTTACGAGGCCTCGCCGCAGCAGGCGTTCGAGAGCGCGGCGTTCCTGCTCAAGCAGACCGGCGCGGCGGCGGTGAAGCTGGAGGGCGGAGCGGCGATGGCGCCGACGGTGGCGTTCCTGTCGGAGCGCGGCATCCCGGTGGTCGGCCATGTCGGGCTGACCCCGCAGGCGGTCAACGCGCTGGGCGGATATGGCGCGCGCGGGCGCAGCGCGGCGGAGGCGGAGAAGATCGTCGGCGATGCGCGTGCGGTCGCGGAGGCGGGCGCCTTCGCGGTGGTGGTGGAGGGCGTGGTCGAGCCGATCGCGATCGAGATCACGCGCGCGATCGCCGTGCCGGTGATCGGCATCGGCGCGTCGGCGAAATGCGACGGGCAGGTGCTGGTCGCGGAGGACATGCTGGGGCTGTTCGAGCGGACGCCGCGTTTCGTGAAGCGTTACGGGGATATGGCGGCGTTCGTGGCCGAACGGGTGGAGGAATATGCGGGCGAGGTGCGCACGCGCGCCTTTCCCTCCGCGGAACAGACCTACGCGCCGAAGTCGTGACGGCATCGCCCGCGCACCCTTTCGCTCCGTCACCGGGGCGGCTAAGGCACGTCGGTTTTCCCCTGTCTGTACCGGAGTGATCGGTGGCCCTGACGCCCCAGAACAACGAAGCGTTCCTGCGTGAGGTCGATGAGGAGCTGCGCCGCGACCAGGCGCTGCATGTCTGGCGCCGCTACGGCAAGCTGCTGATCGGCGCGATCGTGCTGGGGCTGGCCGCGTTCGCCGCGTTTCTCTTCTGGCAGCATCGCCAGAACGAGGCGGCGGGGCGCGAGGGCGAGCAGCTGCAGAAGGCGTATGACGATCTGGGCGCGGGCGACGTGAAGGGTGCCTCCGGGCAGCTCGCCACGCTCGCACAGTCGAAGCGCGACGGCTACCGCGCGCTGGCGCAGTTCACGCAGGCCGACATCCTGCTCCAGAAGAACGACCTGAAGGCGGCGGCGGCGAAGTTCGCCGCGGTCGCCGACGACGGGTCGCTGGCGCAGCCGTTCCGCGATCTGGCGCTGATCCGGCAGACGACCGCCGAGTTCGACGCGCTGAAGCCCGATGTGGTGGTGGAGCGGATGCGCCCGCTGGCGGTGTCGGGCAATCCGTGGCTGGGCAGCGCGGGCGAGCTGATGGCGGCGGCCTATATCCGGCAGGGGCGGCGCGACCTGGCGGGGCAGACGTTCGCGCGCATCGCGGAGGATGACGGCGTGCCCGCGTCGCTGCGTCAACGCGCGGTTCAGATGGCGGGCGCCATGGGCGCGGGCACCACGCCGGCCGGTAACAAGGATAAGACAGCACGATGACAACGCGTTTCGCGACCGGGTTGGCGCTCGCCGCGCTGGTGGGGCTGAGCGGGTGCGGCGTCTTCAAGGGTTCGCCCAAGAAGACCCCGACCGTCGGGCAGCGCGTGCCGATCCTGATGTCGGAGAACCGCGCCGACGTCGACAAGTCGATCGCCGAGGTTCAGGTGCTGCTGCCGACCCCGGTCGCGAACGACGCGTGGAGCCAGCCGGGCGGCAATGCCTCCAAGTCGATGGGGCAGCTGCTGCTTGCGGCGACGCCGCAGCGGATCTGGAGCGCGGAGATCAACGGCGGCGGCAACCGTGCACGCCTCGCCGCGGCACCGGTGGTGGCGGAGAACAAGCTGTTCGTCGTCGACGTCGACGCGGTGCTCCACGCCTTTGCCGCGGATACGGGCGCGAAGCTGTGGTCGCGCGAGCTGTCCGACAGCAGCGAAAACCGCAGCGCGCGCTTTGGCGGCGGTGCCAGCTACGACAACAGCGTCGACGGCGGGAAGGTCTATGCCACCGACGGACTGGGCGACGTGGTCGCGGTCAATGCCGCGGACGGCGCGGTCGTGTGGCGCTCCAAGCCGGGCGGGCCGCTGCGCGGGGCGCCGACGGTCGCCAACGGGCAGGTCTATGTCCTGAGCCAGGACAATCAGATCTATGCGCTGGACCAGGGCAACGGGAAGGTCGTGTGGACCTCCACCGCCAGCCTGGAGACGCAGGGCGTGTTCGGCGTCGCGGCGCCGGCGGCGAGCGCGGGGACGATCGTCGCGGGCTTCTCCAGCGGCGAGCTGAATGCCTACCGCTACGAGAACGGGCGGACCTTGTGGCAGGACGCGCTGTCGCGCACCTCGATCACGACGTCGGTGTCGAGTCTGGCCGACATTGACGCCGATCCGGTGATCGAGGACGGTCGCGTCTATTCGATCGGACAGGGCGGGCGGATGGTCGCGCTCGACATCGCCACCGGACAGCGTCTGTGGGAGCAGAATCTGGCGGGCATCGCGACGCCGTGGATCGCGGGCGAGTGGATCTTCGTCGTGACCGACGATTCGCGCCTCGTCTGCCTGTCGCGCGCCAACGGCAAGGTCCGCTGGATCAGCCAGTTGCAGCAGTACAAGAACGAGAAGAAGAAGTCGGACCCCTATAACTGGTTCGGCCCGGTGCTGGCGGGCGAGCGGTTGTGGCTGACCAATTCGCGTGGCGAGACGGTAGCGGTGTCGGCGGCGGATGGCAGCGTGCAGACGACGATCAAGGGCAAGGAGCCGTTCTCGCTTGGTCCGATCGTGGCGAACCAGACGATGTACACGCTCGATCTGAAGGGGCGGATCACGGCGTATCGGTGATCCGTGGTCCTGCGTACGCAGGAGCCCAGGGTTTCGCACGATGACGATCGGCGAGCGCCACAACCCTGGATTCCGGCGTTCGCCGGAACACGGTGTGCAGCACTTGTTGCCGTTTCATGCCCCACGCCCTAGGTGCGACCCATGTCCCGTCTTCCCATCGTCGCGATCGTCGGCCGTCCCAATGTCGGCAAGTCGACGCTGTTCAACCGTCTGGTCGGCAAGAAGCTGGCGTTGGTCGACGATCGCCCCGGCGTGACGCGTGACCGGCGCGAGGGCGATGCGCATCTGCTGGGCCTCGATTTCCGCATCATCGATACCGCCGGCTACGAGGACGAGGATCCCGATACGCTGCCGGGGCGGATGCGGCGACAGACGCAGGCGGCGGTCGATGCGGCCGATGTCGCGCTGTTCATGTTCGATGCGCGCGCGGGAATCGTCCCGCTGGACGAGGAAATCGCGCGCTGGCTGCGCAGTTCGGACACGCCGATCGTGCTGGTCGGCAACAAGGCCGAAGGGCGCGCGGGCGAGACCGGGATGCTGGAGGCGCTGGCGCTCGGCTTCGGTGACCCCGTGGCGCTCTCCGCGGAGCATGGCGAGGGCGTGGTCGAGCTGTTCGAGGGGCTGCTGCCGCACCTGGAGCCGCTTCAGCCGCCCGAGGAGGAAGAGCCCGCCGAGTTCGACAGCGAAACCGCGCCGTTGAAACTGGCGATCGTCGGTCGCCCGAATGCGGGCAAGTCGACTTTGGTCAACCGCATCCTGGGCGAGGATCGCATGATTACCGGCCCGGAAGCCGGGATCACGCGCGATTCGATCGCGATCGACTGGGTATGGAACGGCCCCGATGGCCCGCGCGACGTGCGGCTGATCGATACCGCGGGCATGCGCAAGCGCGCCAAGGTGCAGGACAAGCTGGAAAAACTGTCGGTCGCGGACGCGCTGCACGCGGTCGATTTCGCGGAGGTGGTCGTGCTGCTGCTCGACGCGACGCTGGGGTTGGAGGCGCAGGACCTGCGCATCGCCGACAAGGTGCTGGAGGAGGGCCGCGCGCTCGTCATCGCGCTGAACAAATGGGACCTGGCGGAGCAGGCCTCCAGCCTGTTCAACGGCGTCAAGAAGGCGCTGGACGAGGGGCTGGCGCAGGTGAAGGGCGTCCCGCTGCTGACCGTATCGGCGGCGACGGGGCGCGGGATCGACCAATTGTTGCAGGCGGCGTTCGAAACGCGCGCCGCCTGGTCGCGCCGCGTCGGGACGGGCGAGCTCAATCGCTGGTTCGAGCGCGCGATCGAGGCCAATCCGCCCCCCGCGCCGGGCGGCAAGCGGATCAAGCTGCGCTACCTGACGCAGGCGAAGACGCGTCCGCCGGGGTTCGTGCTGTTCGGCACGCGCGTCGACGAGCTGCCGATGAGCTACCAGCGCTATCTTATCAACGGGATCCGGCGCGAACTGGGGTTCGGCGCGGTGCCGGTCCGGCTGATGCTGCGCGCGCCGAAAAATCCTTTCGGCAAGTGACATTAACGGTGCGGTGACGCTCTTTCGCTAGGATCGCGCGGGAAGGGAGACGCGCGGTGTCGTTCGAAGGCGGAATCTTGGTCGATCGCGACGCGCTGGCACGCGCTCGCCACGAACTGGGCGCCGGATTCGTGCGCATCCTGGGCTATTTCCGTGAGGACGGGACCAAGTCGGTCGCCGCGATCGAGGAGGCGATGCGCAAGGGCAACGCCGCCGCGCTCGTCATCCCTGCGCACACGCTGAAGGGGGAGGCGCGCCAGTTCGGCGCCGATCCGCTCGCCACGCTGGCGGAAAAGATCGAGGATCATGCGCGCGGCTGCGTCGAGCGGCACGATTCGCCCGAGGATGCGATCGCGGACGTGGTCGCGCTGCGGCCGCTGTTCTTCCAGACGCTGGCGGTCCTGGAGCGGGATACGAACCCGTTGGTGGCGCGCCGGCCGGGTGGGTTCGGGCGCCGGGCGGGGTAAGAGGCGAGTGCCGGGGCGTGATCCGGCAATGGAGCTGCCGATCCAAACGCGGACGTTGCGATCTGTCGAAGCTGAAGTGTAGCTTGAGTGAATGATCGCGCGACAATGCCCCACGAAACGTGATGCCCTCTGGAAGCGGTATTGGTCGATCAAGGACGAGCACGGGTGTGGCTTATACGTGCCCATCTTGTGGCATTTGGTGCTGGGTGGAGACTTTTCGGCAATGGTCACGCTTGCCGACACCTTTGCCACGGAAGGACGGGTTGCCGATCGCTTCAGTAGGGCTGGCTTGTATTATCGTGCTCAT
The DNA here is from genome assembly GCA_913774925.1 of uncultured Sphingomonas sp. Classification (GTDB taxonomy): domain Bacteria; phylum Pseudomonadota; class Alphaproteobacteria; order Sphingomonadales; family Sphingomonadaceae; genus Sphingomonas. The sequence goes on from CAJYKB010000097.1 coordinate 6,625, forward strand.
AAGGGCGGCTATGAGTATGCCGCACAACACCTTGCTATGGACGCTTTCAATCGAGGCGACCTCGCATCTTACAGATATTGGTTACGACGCGCGGCTCGCTTCGACCCCGACAATTTGAGACAGCTCAAGCGATTTGAGACGCGGCTACCTCACCAAACCGCGCGTGAACGTGGGCGTGGCCGTCCCTACCGAGCATATGATTGACCGACTGTCGTAAAACCGACGGCCGGCCTTCCACTAGGATTGGACGTTCCTCTGACGCCCGGTAGCCGTCACCGAGCGACCTCGGGCCCGGATCCAGCCGACCCTGGTGCGGATGTCGAGTATCTGGCGTGCTGCCCGGCGAACGTTGGATCTTTGCCGGGGTGACTTCCTTGTTGCCCGGAGAAGGCGGGGCCTTTGCCAAAGTCTCCACGGTGCTCCTGCGCAGGCAGGAGCCCAGGGTTTTCGGTCCCAACAGGTGTTGTTCTGCCTGACCCTGGGCTCCTGCGTGCGCAGGAGCACGGCGTGTACGCGGCGCCATTCGAGTCATTCTGCCTACGTCCCGCCAAGACCGGGGTTCAGCTGGCGGACGTTGGCGACAGGCTGATAAGCCACGCCAACTGGGCCCCGGCGTTCGCCGGGGCACGGGGGGGCGTTTGGCTAACGCCCCGGTCACGCCGTGAGGTGACCGAGGTGGAACGGCCTGACGGAGCCGCGGATCAGTCCTTCGCGGGCTTGTCGTGCTCGCTGATGGAATTGAGCTGGATGTAATTGTGGATGCCCATCCGCTCGATCATCTCGAACTGGCGCTCCAGCGTGTCGACATGCTCTTCCTCGCTGACGAGGATGCGCTTGAAGAGGTCGCGGCTGACGTAATCCTGAACCTCTTCGCAATAGGCGATCGCGCCCTTCAGCTGGGCCACCGCCTCGATCTCGATCGCGAGGTCGCCCTTGAGGACTTCCTCCACCGTCTCGCCGATGCGTAGCCGGCCGAGCAGCTGGAAATTGGGCAGGCCGTCGAGGAACAGGATGCGCTCCGCGAGCCAGTCGGCGTGCTTCATCTCGTCGATCGACTCGTGCCGCTCGAACTCGGACAGCTTGTAGACGCCCCAATGCTCCAGCAGTCGATGATGGAGCCAATATTGGTTGATCGCGGTCAGCTCGTTCTTGAGCGTCTCGTTCAGGAATTCGATGACCTTGGGGTCGCCCTTCATTTGTGCCTCCGATCGGGATTTGACGAGCGCCTTAGCGCCGATCAGTGGAGAGCGACAGGGTCAAACCGACGCATTTCTGCGGTTTTCGTGGTCAGGCGGCGGCGCGCTCCTGCGCGATGATGTCGCGCGCAAACGGGACGCACTGGCCGCATTTGGCCTGGCAGCCGACCGCGCGATACGCCTGGCAGGCGGTCGTCGCGCCCGATCGCGCGGCTTCGCGCACCTGACATTCCCGTATCGCATTGCAAACGCAGACAACCATGGATGCCCCCTCGCTACACGACAATGAATAGCGCTATTGAGAGTGGATCGCAAGGCATTTGCGTCGCGTTCGCAATTCAGTTGGGCGCGCGCCGCACACGGATCGGCTCCCGGCGTGCCCGCGACAGCGAGCGCCACAGCCACTCCATGGGTCCGTAGGCGAATCGGTCGAGCCACCACGGCGACCATGCCAGCATGACTCCCCACATGACGGGGGCGAGCAGGTAGAGCGTTGCGCGCGGCCAGGTGCCGAACTGGTGCAGCCCGGTGAACAGCAGCAGCATCACCACCGACGTGCCGAGGTAATTGCTGAAGGCGACCCGACCCGCCGCTGCGATCCGTGCACTCATGCGGCCATCGGCGCGGAAGGCGAGCAGGGCGAGCGCCGCGTAGCCAACGGTGGTGAGCGGGCGGATCGCCGGCCCCAGGATGACCGAGGCGGTGAAGATCCAGCGATAGTCGAACCCGCCGGCGATCGAATGCGCGCCGATCAGCGCGTAGAGCGGGAGCGTCAGCGCGAGCGTGACCGCGGCGATCCAGCCGTAGGTCCGGCGCGACCAGCTGCCCGTCAGGAAGCCGGCGCGATAGGCCGCCATGCCGAGCAGCATCGCGCTGAGCGTCTGCAACCCGAAGATCCACAGTTCCTCGAGCGGCGATCCGGCGTGGGTCCAGCGATAGGCGGCGGCCTGCGCCAGCGTGCCGCGATAGGCGGTGAGTTCCGCGTCCAGCGCGGCGCGGGGGGGTGTGCCGAACGCGCCGACGATCTCCCGCACCATATCGGCCGCGGGTGGCGTCGCGCCGTACAGCATCGCGGCGACCCCGCCCGACATCAGGAGGTCGAGCAGAAGGAACAGGAGCGAGAACAGCAGCAGCAGGCGCGCGGGCAGGCGGATGAAGAGATAGGCGATCGCGCCGACCAATGCGTAATGCGCCAGGATGTCGCCCCACCAGATCAGGTAGAGGTGGACGAGGCCGATCGCGAAGAGCACCGCCATCCGCGTCAGGTGAACGCGCAACCCCGAGCGGCCGGTCGCCTCCGCCCGGTCGATGACGAGCAGCATCGACGCGCCGAACAGCATCGAGAAGAGCCCGCGCATCTTGCCCTCGACCAGGACGAAGTTGACGAACCACGCGACGGCGTCGGCGCCGCGGTGCCCGCCCCATGCCAGCGGCGAGAAATAGGCGGCGGCGGGCAGCGCGAAGGCGGGAAGGTTGGCGAGCAGGATCCCCATCACCGCGATGCCGCGGATGAAATCGAGCTGCCCGATGCGGGATGCGGAAGGGGGAGTGGGGGGCGGCGACATGCAGGCTCCGGTGCGGCGGAGCGCCTGTCTGGGTCACGACGACGGCGGAAGTATGGTGAATGGGGCCTAGCCCGTTGCCTCGCGGTAGAGCGCGAAGGTGCGCAGCGCGCCGTCGATCATCCGGGCGTGCCAATCGGCGTCCTGACCGGCGGCGGCGGAGTCGATCGCGGCCCGGATGGCGCGCCACTGACCCGCGGGATGGACGGCGGCGAGATAGGCGTGGGGCAGGTCGGCGGACACCTGCCGGGCGAGCATCGCGCCACCCAGCCGAGACCCTTCCACGACGTAGAGGACGCCCCAGCGGGCGGCGTCGTCCTCGACCGCGAACGGAAGCGGCGGCGGCGGCGCCTCGCCCAGCGCCGCCAGATCGTCGTGGAGAAGGGGCGTGCGCGGGGTGAGCGTGTTCGCGAAGGGGAGCGCGCGCATTGCCGCCTCCGCCGCGGGCAACGCGCGGGCGTGGGCGAGGAGGAAGCGGAGATAGGCGGCGCGATCCGACAGGTCGTGCGCACCGAATGCCGCGTCGACCGCGTCGTGCGATGCGGCGGTCGCGCGGCGCAGCTCGGCGACGGCCGATCCTGGAGCCGACATCAGTCCAGCCCGTGCTCCAGGAAATGCTCGGCCAGCGCGCAGTGCATCGCGACGCCGGTGGCCATGACCTCCTCGTCGATCGTCATCTTCGTATTGTGGAGCGGCGGGTTGGTGCGCGGGTCGGTGCCGGGGGCGGCGACGCCGATGAACGCCATCGCGCCCGGCACGTCGCGCAGGACGTAGCTGAAATCCTCACCCCCCATCATCGGCGCGGGCATCGTCGACCAGCCGCGCTGCGATCCCACCTGCGTCGACAGGTCGCGCATCAGCCGCGTCGCGCGCGGATCGTTCATGGTGACGGGATAGCCCTCGTCGATGCTGGTATCGGCGACGCAGCCGTGCGCGGCGGCGATCCCCTGCGCGATCTGGTGGAAGGCGGCGCGCATCGCGGTGCGCGTTTCCTCCGACAGGGTGCGCAGCGTGCCCATCAGCTTCACTTCGCCGGGGATGATGTTGTGCGAGGAGCCGGCGTGGAACTGCGTGATGGTGAGTACGGCAGGGTCGGCGACGGGGACGCGGCGTGCGACATGCTGTTGCAGCGCGGCGACGATCGCGCAGGCGACGGGGATCGGATCGATCGCGTCGTGCGGCATCGCGGCGTGGCCGCCCTTGCCGCGGATCGTCGCCAGCACGGTGTCGGTCGAGGCGAGCAGCGCGCCCTCGCGCCCGACGAAGGTGCCGGCGGGGGCGTTGGGGGTGATGTGGAGCGCGAACGCTGCCTCCGGCCGCGCGATGTCGAGCAGGCCGTCCGCGATCATGTGGCGCGCGCCGTGGTGCCCCTCCTCGCCGGGCTGGAACATGAAGACGACGGTGCCCGACAGTTCCTCGCGCCGCGCGCACAGCGCCTTGGCCGCGCCCGCCAGCATCGCGGTGTGCGCGTCGTGCCCGCAGGCGTGCATCGCGCCGGGGATGGTCGAGGCGAAGGGCAGGCCGGTCTCCTCCGTCATCGGCAGCGCGTCCATATCGCCGCGCAGCAGGACGGTGCGCCCGTTCGACCCCGCGCCGCCGGTGCGCCCGCCGCGCAGGATCGCGATGAAGCCGGTGGTGCTCTTGCTGTCGTGGATCTCCAGCGGCAGGCCGGCGAGTGCGGCCTTGGCCTTTTGCGTCGTCAGCGGGCAGTGGAGGCCGACCTCCGGCTCGGCATGGATCGCGCGACGCAGCGCGATGACGTCGGCCAGCTGCTCGGCGCCGATCGCGCTCCAGTCGGTGCGGGTGGCAAGGGTGGTGGTCATGGGAGACTCCTTTGCGGGCGGTTGTAACGCCGGAGTCACACGGGCGGCAAGGTGGGGGGCGTGTTCCTGCGGACGCAGGAACCCAGGGCGGCGGACGTCACATGCGTTGGTGCGCGAAATCCCGGGCTCCTGCGTGCGCAGGAGCACGGCCAGTCAGAGACGCCGTGCGCTGACGATGCGGATCGTGGGGTCGAGCATCTGCCCCTTCATCACGCCCTCGCCCGCGGTGGGGCTGGTGGGGGCGACGAGGATACGGCGGATGACGTCCATCCCCTCCAGCACGCGGCCGAACACCGCGAAGCCGGGGTCGGTGCCCTTGGCATCCATCGAGGTGATGTCCCCGACCACGACGAAGAAGTCGCCCGCCGCGGTGCCCGGGGTCGCCATCGCCATCGAGATCGCGCCGTCGGTGTGGCTGAGGCCGGTCTGGGTGGTCGGCTCGTGCCGGATGCCCGGCAGCGTGCGCTTCGGCTCGTTGCGGGTGCCGAACTGGACCAGGCCGTAGCCGTCGCCGACCTTCACCGCGCGGTAGAAGGCGATGCCGTCGAGCCGCTTCTGATCGACGTACTTCAGGAAATTGGCGGCGGTGACGGGCGCGGCCTTCGTATCGACGCCGATGACGATCGGGCCGGCGTCGGTGGTCAGCTGGACGCGGGTCAGCTGCACCTGCGGCGCGGGGGTGGCGAGCGCGGTGGGGGCGGGCGCCGGCGCCACCTGCGCCACGGCGGCGAGCAGCAGCGCGATCATGCCGCCGCGCCCCGTGCGATCATGACCGGCACCGACGTGGCGGGGGTGCCCGCGATCTGAAGCACGTAGCGGCCGGGGGTCAGGCGGAAGTCGACGATCTTGCGGATGCCGCTGCACATCGGGCCGTGGCCATGCCCGGCGGAGGGCAGCGCGCGTCCGGCGCGGATGACGTCGATCCACGCCGCCTCGCCCAGCGCGACGCGATAGGTGCCCGCGCGCGCGACCTGAAACAGTGCGAGGCCGGCGGTGCTTCCCGCCTCTCGATCGCGGCCCGGGGCGGCGGCGACCGTGACGCGATCGGCGGGGGTCAGGCGCAGGTCGGTCGCCTGGCCGATCACGAGCACGGGCGCGCTGCGGGTGGAGGTGCCGGCGGCGAGCGCAGCGCGCTGGCTCCAGCGCGACAGCTCGGGCGGGATGGCGACACGCACGGTGGCGCAGCGCGGATCGGTCGCGGCGTCCTGCGCCGTGGCGGGCGCGGCAATCGGAAGGGCAATCGGGAGGGCGGCGAGAAGCAAGGTGAAACGCATGCTGCATCCTACCGCCACCGCAGGCGCACGGCTACCCGTCGATCCGCAACCAACCGCGCGGTGGCCGGTTTGTCCCGTGCGACAACGATGCCGGGGAGTGGACGATGGCCGAGGGTGACGACGCGAACACGGGCGATCAGGCGCGCGCCGCATTTCAGGATCACGTGGTGGATCCCACGCGCAAGGCGGGCGAGGCGATGCAGGCGTCGGGCCGCAGGATGGTGGAGAATTCCTCCACCATCGGCGTCGCGATCATCGATCAGGCGCAGACCAACGCGCAGGAGGCGTTTGCCGCGATGCGCGCCGCGGCGCAGGCCAGGGATCTGTCCGAAGTGATGCAGATCCAGGGCGACTTCCTGCGCCAGCAGGGCAAGAGGTCGATGGATCAGGCGCGCGAGATCGGCGAACTCATCATGCGGTTCGGACGCGCGGCGGTGACCCCGGCAAAGGGCGAATAACCCACCGTCAGGTGACCACCGTCAGCCCGTCGATGCGGAAGTGCGTGACGTCGCCGACCCGCTCGCAGCCGACGATCGTGAGATCGGCGACGACCTGACCCGGCACCGCCAGCTCCAGCGTACCGACCCGCGCCAGCCAGCGGTCCAGTCGCTCGCTGGAGGCGGCGCTGGCCACCAGCCGGTGACGATCGCCGGCGAAGGTGGCGCTGCGCCATTCGACGATGTCGTGACGCTCCACCGCGAAGGGGGCGCCGGCGGCGGCGGCCGAGCGGGTCAGCGCGCGTTCGAGGCGCGTGGTCATCGACGCGCCTCCATCCGGCAGGAGGGGTGCAGGATCGCACTGACGCGCGCGATGGTATGCGGCTTGGGGCGCCGACCGCGGCGCATGTCCAGCACCAGCCGGGGGTCGTTGACGGCGCGCCGGCCGAAGGCGGTCGCGGCGATGCCGGTGCGATCAAGATAGGTTTCGATTTCCATGAGCAGGTCCATCCACGCCTCCGATTCGAGGTGTTCGCTATATGTTCTCCTTCGTTCCGCTTGTCTAGGATATTTCCTGCGACTAGGGTGCGTGCATGGCTGACGATCCCCGACAGGCGCTGGCGGCGCTCGCCCAGGCACGCGGCGTCAGCCTGTCCGCGTTGTCGAGGATGCTGGGGCGCAACGTCGCCTATCTGCAGCAGTTCGTCGGGCGCGGGTCGCCGCGCGTGCTGCCCGAGCGCGACCGGCGGATGCTGGCGGACTTCCTGGGGGTGGACGACGCGGCGCTGGGCGGTCCCGTCGTCGCACCCCCGGCTGACGTGGCGGTGCCGTGGCTGGACGTGAGCGCGGCGGCGGGGAGCGGGCGGAGCGCGGAAGCGGAGCGGGTGATCCGCACCGTCGCGCTGCCCGCGGCGATGTTGCGCCAACTGGGGGTGACCGCGGCGAAGGCGTCGATGATCCGCGTCGTGGGGGAATCGATGCTGCCGACGCTGGTGGAGGGCGACCGTCTGCTGGTCGACGTCGGCGACCGCCGGGTGCCGGCGGGGGGCGGTTTGTTCGTGATCCGGCGGGAGGACGGCGTCGCGGTCAAGCGGCTGGTGCCGCGGGGCGGGGCGATCGATGTGGTCAGCGATAACCCGGCGTTCGAGTCGGCGACGGTCGGCCCGGGTGACGTGGAGGTGATCGGGCGGCCGCGGTTGTTGCTGCGCGACGTTTAGGGCGCTTCCCCCTCACCCTTCCGCGGTTTCGCTGCTCCCTCCTGTACCGATAGGAGAGGGATGAGGGGTCAGCGCTCCTTCAGCCAGATGGCGACCGCGATCAGGGTGCCGAGCGCAAGGCCGGCGAGGAAGCCGATGGAGGGCTGGCGCACGATCAGTCCGACGATGGTGCCGCCCAGTGCGCCGATCGCGATCGGGAAGCCGCCGGCGGTGGTATGCTTGGAAGAGGCCATGCGCGCGGCCTTGCCACTTGGCGGCGCGATGCGCCAGTGGGCGCGGCCAACCGTGCGCGGCTTGCGCCCCGCCCATGTTTTGCCCCCTTCTGCTGTGCTTCGCCACCGGCTAGACGCGGACGCATGACGCCGGAGGTGGGGCGGCGCGGCATGCTGTTCGGCATCGCGGCCGGCATGATGATGGTGAGCGCGCCCGCCGCTGGGCAGGGCATCACGACGCCCCCCGCATCCCCCTTATCTGACGCCGATCTCGATCCGGATTCGCCGCTGGCGCCGCTACCAGACATCGGGGTGGCGTGGCCCGATCTGTCCGCCGCTCCGATCGCGCAGCCCGCCGCGCAGGTCGAGGGCAATGCGACTGCGGTGACGCGCTACGCGTGGCGGATCGACGGGCTGGACGGCATCGGATCGCCGCTGCTGCGGCAGCGGTTCGAGGAATTGTCGGTGCTGGCGGGGAACGACGGCAAGGACGCCAATGCGGCGCAACTGGATCGGCGTGCGCGGCAGGACGCCGACCTGTTGCTGACGCTGCTGAAGGCGGAGGGCTATTACGACGCCGCGGTAACGACGGGCGTGGAGCAGGCGGCGGGCAAGCGCCCGGTGGTGGTGCTGACCGCGACGCCGGGCGCGCTGTACCGCTTTGCCGGGGTGACGGTGGCGGGGGTCGAGCAGGCCACGGGGCTGCGCGATGCGTTCGCGGTCAAGGCGGGCGACGCGGTCGATTCCGACGCCATCGCCGCGGCGGATGCGCAGCTGCGCACGCGCACGGGGGAGCTGGGCTATCCGTTCGCGACGATCGGCGAGCCCGAGATCGTGGTGGATCGCGCCGCACGGACCGCGACGTTGCAGATGGAGGTGGCGCCCGGCACCGCGCGGCGGTTCGGGAAGATCACGACGAATGCCGACAATCGCGTGTTCGATGCGGTGCACGTGCAGGAGATCGCGCGGTTCAGGCCCGGCGAACCCTATGCTGCGTCGCAGGTGGACGACCTGCGCCGCGCGCTTATCCAGACCGGATTGGTCAGTACCGCGGAGGTGAAGCCGGTGCCGGGTGCCACGCCGGACACGGTCGACATCGCAGTGCGGCTGGCCCCGGCGCCGCCGCGGACCGTCGCGGGCGAGCTGGGCTACGGCACGGGCGAGGGCGCGCGCGCGGAAGTGAGCTGGACGCACCGCAATCTGTTCCCGCCGGAGGGGGCGCTGACGCTGCGCGGCGTGCTGGGCACGCGCGAACAAATGGGTCAGGTGACGGTCCGGCGCAACAATTTCCGCGGGCGCGACCGGGTTCTGACCGGGCAATTCGCGGTCGCGCACCTGCTGCGCGACGCGTTCGAGGCCAATACGCTGACGCTGTCGACCACGCTGGAGCGGCAGACCAACATCTTCTTCCAGAAGAAATGGATCTGGTCGCTGGGCGCGGAGCTGGTCGCGACCGACGAGCGCGACGTCGATGCCGGCACCGGGCAGCCGCGGCGGCGCACCTTCCTGATCGGCGCGCTGCCCGCGAGCCTGGGCTATGACGGGTCGGACGACCTGCTGAACCCGACGCGCGGGTTCCGGCTGGCGGGGCGCGCCAGCCCGGAGCTGTCGCTGCAGGGGACCGCGTTCGGCTACACGCGGATCCAGCTGGACGCGAGCGCGTATCGGCCGATGACGGACAAGGTGGTGGTCGCGGGGCGCATCCGGCTGGGCACGATCCTGGGCGCGCCGCGCGATCAGGTGGCGCCGTCGCGGCGCTTCTATGCCGGGGGCGGCGCGTCGGTGCGCGGCTATGGCTTCCAGTCGATCGGACCGCGCGACCCCAACAACGATCCGATCGGCGGGCGCAGCCTGGCCGAGTTCGGGCTGGAGGCGCGCATCGAAACGTTCGGCAATTTCGGATTGGTGCCGTTCCTCGACGGGGGCAATATCTACACCGACGGCGTGCCGAGCTTCCGCGGATTCCGCTACGGCGCGGGGCTGGGCGTGCGCTATTATTCGAGCTTCGGGCCGATCCGCGTCGATGTCGGCACGCCGCTCAATCCGCAGCCGGGGGATTCGCGCGTCGCGGTCTACGTCTCGCTGGGGCAGGCATTCTGATGCGGGTGCTGCGCTGGCTGGCGGTCGCCATCGCGGCGCTGGTCGCGCTGGTCATCGTGGCGGGCGTGGTGGTGGACACCGACGTCGGGCACCGCATCGTCGCGGACCGGATCGGCGCGTTGCGCCCCGCCAACGGCCTGCGCTTCCGCGTCGGTCGGATCGACGGATCGCTCTACGGTCGCGCGGTGCTGACCGATGTGCGGGTGTACGATCCGCAGGGGCTGGTGCTGGCGGTGCCGCGCGCGGCGCTGGACTGGCGCCCGCTGGCGTGGTGGCAGAACCGGCTGGAAATCGTCTCGCTGGACGTAGCGACCGCGACGCTCGCGAAGCTGCCGCAACCGCGCGACACGGGGCGGCCGCGGTCGATCCTGCCGTCGTTCGACATCGTCGTCGGACGACTGGCGATCGACCGGCTGGTGGTGGGGCCCAAGGTGACGGGCGTGGTGCGTGACGGCCGTGTGCGCGCGCGCGCCGATATCCGCGACGGCCATGCGATGGTCGACCTGATCGCGGTGGTGCGGGGTAGCGACCGCATGGCGGTGCGGCTCGATTCGCGGCCCGATGCGGGGCGGTTCGATCTGGACGCGCGGGTGCGGGGTGCGGCCGGCGGGGTGCTGGCAACGCTGACCGGGCTGAATCGCGCGG
>CAJYKB010000098.1 GCA_913774925.1 uncultured Sphingomonas sp.
AGCGCGCGGGTCGGACGGTCGGCGATCGAGATCGCGACGCTGGCGATCGGGAAATTGTTTGCCATGCGCGCGGCGGATGCGCGCTTTCTGGCCGATGTCGTGGCGCAGCGCTTGTCCGGCATTGCGCAGGAAGCGGTGGTGGAATTGCGCGTGTCGACCGAGGATGCGGCCAACGCGACGCTTGATGAAATGGTGTCGGGCGCAAGGATCGTGGCGGATCCTGCGATGCGGAGCGGGACGGCGTTCATCCAGCTGCGACTGGGCGGTGTCGCGATCGATCCCGCCGCCGGATATGCGCGGATGCGCGCGCTTCTCGTCGAGGAAGCGGCGCATGCATGATGTTCGCGCCTCCATCGACCGGTTCGCACCGTTTCCGGTGCAGGGGCGGGTGCGACGCCTGCGGTCGGGCGAGATCGAGGCCGATGGCCCGGATGCGGCGGTGGGCGCGCATTGCTGGGTAGGCGAGGATCCGGTGCGGCGGGTGCGGGCGCAGGTCGTGAGCATCGCCGATGGGCGCGTGCTGCTGTCGCCCTTCGCGCCGGTGGATCGGCTGTGCGTGGGCGATCGCGTCGAGGCGTGCGGGGGCGGCGGCGGCGTGATGGTCGGCGACGGCCTTGCGGGGCGGGCGATCGATGCGCTGGGGCGGCCGTTGGACGGTGGCGGTGCGATCGTGGGGCAGGATGCAGCGCCGCTGGACGCGCCGTGCGTGCTCGACCGGGTCACGCCCGAGCGACCCTTCGCCACGGGTATTCGCGCGATCGACGGACTTCTGACGCTGGGGCGCGGGCAGCGGATGGGGATTTTTGCCGCCAGTGGGGTGGGGAAGACCAGTCTGGTCGAGCAATTGCTGGCGCAGGCGGACTGCGATCGCGTCGTGATCTGCCTCGTCGGCGAGCGGGGGCGCGAGGTGGAGGCGTTCTGGCGCGCGATGCGGGCGTCGGCGCATGGAGGACGGACTACGCTGGTGGCGGCAACGGCGGATGACAGCGCGCCGATGCGGGCGCGATCAGTCGACGTCGCGCTGCGGCTGTCGGAATATTGGCGCGACCGGGGCGAGCATGTGCTGCTGGTGGTGGACTCGATCACCCGGCTGGCGATGGCGCTGCGCGAGATCGGGCTGCTGGCGGGCGAGCCGCCGACGGCGCGCGCCTATACGCCCAACGTCTTTCGCGAATTGCCGATCATCGTCGAGCGGTGCGGCGCGGTGCGGCAGGGCGGTGCGATCACCGCGCTGTTCACGGTGCTGAGCGAGACCGACGACGTGGACGATCCGATCGTCGAGGTCATGAAGTCGTTGCTCGACGGCCATATCGTGCTCTCGCGGCGGCTGGCACAGGCCGGGCACTTTCCGGCGATCGATGTCGCGCGCAGCATCAGTCGGTTGTTCGACCGGCTGGTGGACCGCGACCACCGCGCGGCGGCGGCGCGCTGTCGCGCCGCGATGGCGACCTATGACGAGGCGCGCATCCTGATCGAAAGCGGGATGTACAAGGCCGGGAGCGACCGCGCGATCGATGGCGCGATCGCGGCGCGCAGCCGGATCCAGACCTTCCTGCAACAGCCGCAGGATCGACCGGCGCCCTGGGACGAGATGCGCGCGGGGCTGATCGCGATGGCGGGAGGCGGGGCCCATGGTTGACCATGCGATACGGGCGATGACCACGATCGTGCGGCTCCGTGCGGCGCAGCGTGATGTCGCGCGCGGGGAGGCCGCTGTCGCGGCGCAGGTGCTGGCGGAAGCGAACGATCATGCGACGCGATGCGCGACGCAGCGGGATACGGCGCTGGCCGCGTGGCGGCAGTGGCTGGAGGCGCGGCGACCCGATCCCGCCCTCATCCGATCGGCGGGCCGATGGGTAACGGACTGCGACCGCGCGGTCGCGGCGGCGGATCTCGATACGCGGATCGCGGCGGCACGTTGCGACACGGCGACGAGCGAGGCGCGGCAGGCGCAGGCGCGGCTCGACGTCGCGACCGAAGTACGGCGCGATCTGGGCCAGCAGGCTGCGCGGCGACGCGACGCGCGCGACATGGCGGATGCGGCAGACCGCTTCCTGCAAGGACGTCGCGCGTGAAGGTCGTCTTCGACGCTCCGCGCGTGGTCGCCGGTGGCGATGTGCCGATGCCGCGCCCGATCGAGGATGCGGCGCAGGGGGCGCTCGATTTCGCGGCGCTGGTCGATGCGCGAGGGTCGCGCGTTCTCGCGCAGTCGGCGGTGGGCGGGGCGACCCGCTTCGATGAGGGGTCCTTGTTCGGTCGGGCGATCGGGGCACCGCCGTGCCCCATGCCCGGCCGCGCGGACGCTGCGTCGACGGGGCGGGGCGGCGAGGAAGATCGTACGCGACCGGAGGTGATGCCGGACGGCGCCTCGTCGTCGGAAGCGCTCAGACGATGGGCCATGTCGCAGCCGTCGTCTCCGGCAGTGGTCGACGCGGCCGCGCCCGTTCACTCCCGTGCCGCGTCCACCACGGCGAACGTGCCGATATCGATCGTGACGACATCGCTGCGGTGCGGACGGAATGTCCCCGCGTCCGTCACTGTGATGGCGCGTCGGGATACCGATCGCGGCGCGCGGGCGCGGTTCGTCGACCAGCTCGGCCCGGCGCACGTCGTGATGCGCGTGGCCGAGGGCGGGGTGCAGCTGATCGCGCGCGTGGCGGGCATCGGTGAGGGCTCGAGCGAACACGTGGCGCGCGCGCTGGATGACGCGGTGACGGCGGACGGGCGGAGGCTGGCGGGGCTGCGGCTCAACGGCAGGGATAGCGGATGGCGGGGAGGGGACGAGGATCATGGCTGATGCGATTGCCGCAGTCGGCGCGGCGGACACGAACGGCGCGCGCGCGCAGGCAACGACGAGTGCGTTCGGGCTGAGCTTCGACTCGTTGCTCAAGATCATCCTGACGCAGCTGACCTATCAGGATCCGTTGAAGCCGATGGAGAACTTCGAGTTCGTGTCCCAGCTCGCGCAATTTTCGCAGATTCAGCAGGGGCAGGCGATGTCGGACAGCATCGCCAAGCTGGTCGCGGCGCAATCGGTGACGCAGGCGACGGGGTTGCTGGGACGGACCGTGGATGTCGCGTCCGCATCGTCGACGCTGTCAGGCACCGTCAGGGGCGTGTCGTTCCAGAACGGCGATCCCCGCATCACGATCGAGACCGCCGCGGGGCAGACCATCAGCGACCTGCCGCTGTCGTCCGTCAGCCAGATCAGGGAGAAGAAGTGAGATGTTGGGGTCGATCTACGTCGGTCTGAGCGGGCTGCGCGCCTATTCCAGCGGACTGAAGCAGGTGAGCGAGAATGTCGCCAACCTGAATTCGCTGGGGTTCAAGTCGTCCACCGTGTCGTTCACCAACCTGCAGGCGGAGCGGGACACGGGCGGCATCGGCTTCGACGGTGCGAAGGGCGGCAACAGCGGGGGCGTCGACCTGGCGGGTACGACGCTGAACTTCAAGCCGGGCGAGTTGCAGCAGACCGACGGCGACCTGGATCTGGCGATCGACGGCACCGGATTCCTGACGCTGATGAAGGGGGACGAGGTACGCTACGCGCGCACCGGCCGGTTCGAGGTGGATGCCTCGGGCCATGTGACCCTGTCGGGGACGGAGTGGCGGCTGGCGACGCTGGACGCTGCGGGGCGCCCGGCCGCGGTCAGCATCGACGCGAGCAGGACCGATGCCCCCGTCGCCACCACCACCATCACCTTCGCCGACAATCTGTCGTCGACCGCGACCACGCACAGCGTGAGCGACCTTGCGGTCTATGACGCGGCCGGCGTGAAGCACGTATGGCAGTTGACGTTGACGCGCGAGCAGGGTGCGACCGAATGGGCGGTCAAGGTCGTCGACGACAAGGGCGCCACGATCGGCGAGCCGCAGAAGCTGGCGATGGCGGCCGGCGCACCCGTGGCGGCGAGCGCGAAGCTGACCGTCGCGGATGCGGCGAACAACCTATCGGTCGTGCTCGACTTTTCGGGCGGCGTGACGTCCTTTTCCTCGGGCAGCGTATCGACGCTGCGCGCAGCGAAGGTCGACGGGCATGCCACCGGCACGATCGTCACGCTGGCGGTCGACAAGAGCGGCGTGCTGGCCATCGGCTATTCGAACAGCGAGAAGAAGGATGTCGGCGCGGTGGCGCTGGCGACGTTTCGTGACGAAGCGGCGCTGCGGCAGGAAAGCGGCGGGTTCTTCGCGCTCGAGCGGCCGAGCGAGGTGGCGTATCTGGCCAGCGCCGATCCGCGGGTCGGCACGGTCCTGTCGCGCCGGCTGGAGGGCTCCAACGTCGACCTGTCGCGGGAGTTCGGCGACCTGATCCTGATCCAGCGCGGTTATCAGGCCAGTTCGCAGATCGTCAGCGTGTCGAACGACATGATCCAGCAGCTGTTCGGCATCCGTGGTCAGGGATGAGTGCGATGGTCGTCCCCTGGTTGCCCGCCGCATCGCGCGCCGATCTGGAGCGCGCGGTGGGGTGGCTGATCGAACGCTGGCTGGCGGACTGGATCGCTGCGCCGGATGCGTTCGCCGTCACCACGCCGCCGGCGGGGGAGGCGCCGGCGGGCGTTTCGGCGGGCGACGACGATCTGGTTGCGCTGGGCCTCGTGGCGTGCGCCGGCCGGGCCGATCCGGCGAATGCGATCGACCGTTGCGTGCTGCTACGCGTCGGTGCCGACATGCGCGACGATCTGGCGGTCCGGATGGGGGGCGCGGGTTCCGATGGACGGTGCGGCGCGCATCGTTTCACCGTCTCGCCGCGGAGTGGCACGTGGTCGTTGACCCTGAGCGTCGATGAGGAGGCTTTGGTCGCACTGCGCAAGCGCTGCGCCGGGGTGGGTCGGATGCGGTCGACCTCCCCGCTGCGACGCGCCCTGGTCCCCGAGACGGTGTCGCTGGGATGCCATCTGGGGGAGGCTGCGATCACGGCGGCGGAACTGGCGGCGCTGGGTGCGGGCGACGTGCTGGTCTTCGATCGCGTGCTGGCGGACGCGGTGCCGCTGACCGTGGAGGGACGCGTGTCGCGGTCCGGCCGCGCGGTGATCGCGGCGCGCCACCACGCGATCGAGGTCCGCCTCACCCAGCCAATCTCGCTGCAGGAAATGTGACGTCGATGACGATGGATGATGAAGCGCCGGCCCCTCGCGGGACGGTGGGGCGCAGCGTGCTCGACAGCCTGCCCGTTACGGTCGAGGCGGTGTTGGGCGTGGCGAAGGTGACGGTCGGCGATCTGTCGTCGCTTGCTCAGGATACGGTCTTCGCTCTGGATGCCTCGCTCGGCGATCCAGTCGAACTGCGGCTGAACGGCATCGCGATCGCCCAGGGCGAACTGGTCGCGATGGGCGATCGGTTCGCGGTGCGGATCCAGGAGGTGTCGGCGGACTGATGCGACGCGGCTGGATCTTCGTCCTCGCGCTGGCGGGCGTGGCGGTTCCTGCAACGGCGCAGCGGCTCGGCGGCGGTGCGGGCGGCGTGGATGTGTCGCCGGCGCGTGTCATGGCGGCGCTGGTCGTATGTGTCGCGGCGGCGTTTGCGCTCGCCGTGCTGCTGCGCGCGCGCAACGGCCATCACGCGCCGGTGTGGCGGCGGTTGCGCGGTGGACGGGGCGCGTCGCCCCGCATCCGTGTGATCGAGACGCGGCGCGCTGGCGTGCATGCCGACGTCTGCATCGTGGAGTGCGATGGCGACCAGTATCTGCTGCTATGCGGGCCATCGGTGCAGACGGTGTTGCGTGCGCCGGAGCGACGCCATGTCGCGTAAGCGCGGCGCGATCTGGATGGGCGTGGTGGCAGCCGTCGGGCCGACGACGGCATGGGCGCAGGGAATGCCGGCGATGCAGCCCGGGAGCGACGTGACGCGCACCGCGATCGCGCTGGCGGCGCTGGCGATCCTGCCGTCGCTGGTGATCGCGATGACCAGCTTTTCGCGCATCGTCATCGTGCTGGGAATGGTGCGGCATGCGTTCGGCATGCCGGAGACGCCGCCCAATGCGGTGCTGGTGAGCCTGTCGCTGTTCCTGACGATGTTCGCGATGGGGCCGGTGACGAGCGAACTGAATACCCAGGTGGTGCGCCCCTATCTCGACGATCGCATCCCGCTCAGCGTCGCGATGGAGCGGGGGGCGGTGCCGCTGCGGCGGTTCATGCTGGCGCAGACGCATGATGCCGATATCGCGACGATCTACCGTATCGCGCACGCGCCGCTGCCGCGCCGGCCCGAAGAGGTCGAGATGCTGAAGCTGGTGCCGGCGTTCATGATCAACGAATTGCGCGTCGCCTTCACGATCGGCTTCGCGATCCTGTTGCCGTTCCTGCTGATCGACCTGGTCGTGTCGGCGATCCTGCTGTCGCTGGGCATGATGATGGTGCCGCCGACGACGATCGCGCTGCCGATCAAGCTGCTGATGTTCGTGCTGATCGATGGGTGGGGGCTCGTCATCGTCGGACTTCTGGGCAGTTTTCGGTGACACGCCGGCCGCGCCGCGCCGGCGGGCTGGACGTGCTGGTCGATCCCGACCGCGCGGAGGCGTCGCTTTGGCGCCGGTTCGTCGGCGCACGCGACGCGGCGCTGCGCGAAAAGCTGTTCAATCATTATCGGCGGTTCGCGCTCGCGCTGGCGCGGCGCAGCGCGCGGCGGAGCGATGTCGCGGAAAACGTGCTGCGCGATCTGGAGCAGAGCGCGTTCCGTGGGTTGCTGGAGGCGATCGACCGCTTCGATCCGCTGCGGGGGCCGCCGTTTCCCTCGTTCGCGGCGCCGCGCATCAACGGCCGGATCGCGGATGGGCTGGCCGAAGTGGACGAGGCGCGGTCGCGGCTGCGCTTTCATCGCCGCGTCGAGCGCGAGCGGCTCGCCTCGCTGGTGGAGGCGGATCGCGCCGGACGCAGCGCGACCGAACTGCTGGGCGATCTGGTCACCGAACTGGCGCTGGGTCTGATGCTGGACGCGGAGGAGAAAGAGGCGGGCAGCGCGGTGGCGGGGAGGGTGGACAACGGTTTCGACACGCTGGCGTGGCGCGAAACGCGGGCGTTGCTGCTCGAACGGGTGGAAGCATTGCCCGAAATCGAGCGGATCGTGGTGCGGCAGCACTACCAGCATGACCTGCTCTTCTCACAGATCGCGACGCTGCTCGGCCTGTCGAAGGGGCGGGTGTCGCAGATTCACAAGGCCGCGCTGATGAAATTGCGTAAATCGATGAGGTTGTGGCGATGAAAGGGGCCGGGAGCGAGGGCATGGAGGATCGGTGTGACGACGAGGCGATGGCGCACGTCGTGGCAATGATCGCGACGGATGCCGCGGCGGGACTGGCGGAGGTCGAGCGAGCGCTGGACGACTATCCGGACGATGCACGGCTTCACTTCCTGAAGGGGTCGTTGCTGGTCGGGGCGAAGCGCTTCGTCGGCGCGCATCTCGCGATGTCGCGCGCGGTGGAGCTGGCGCCCGATTTCGATCTCGCGCGGTTCCAGCTGGGCTTCTTCGAGCTGACCTCCGGCGAGGCGGCGGCGGCGGTGCGGACATGGGCGCCGCTGGAGCAATCGTTGCCGGCGGAGCATTGGATGCGGCTGTTCGTCGCGGGATTGCGCGCGCTGGCGGAGGATCGGTTCGCGGCGTGTCGAGAGGCGCTGACCGCGGGGATCGCGGCCAATCGCGAAAACCAGCCGCTGAACGCGGACATGACGCTGATCGTGGCCGAGTGCGAGAAGCTGGAGGGCGTGCGGGGGCCGGACGAGGACGACGCGCGAGGCGATTCCGTTTCGGCGACGTCGCTGCTGCTCGGCACGGCGCGGCGGCATTAGATGACGTCGCCCAGCCGCATCGATCATGCCGTCCTGCTGCTGCAGGAGCGGCTGCGCGCGCTGAAGAGGGACAGCGGCGCACGGACGACGCGAGCGGCTGGCGCGGGTGTGCGGCGGGCCGATCCGCTGGGATCGCTGCGTCACCTCGCGCAGCAGGGGCGCATCGGCGACGAGGAATTGCGCAAGGCGTTCGTGCGCACGTTGCTGGGGGAGTCGCTGGGAGAGGATCTGCTGCGCAGTATCGCGTTCCAGTCGATCGCCGATCAGGTGCTGCGCATCCTGGAGGATAGCGAGGACGGGCGCGCGCTGATCGCGGCGGCGCTGGCGGAACTGGACGCCTGAGCGCGGGTCAGTGAAGCGTCGGTTGGGTCAGCCGGGCGAAATAGCTGGCGATCGTCATCTGACCGCCGTCGATCGGCGTGGCCATGGCGCGCTCCACGATGACGGCCGCCGCGGCGGGATCGTCGCTGGCCAGCAAGGCACCGGCCAGCGCGGCGGAAAAGCACGCCCGGTCGAGGCGTAGCGCGGTCGTCATGCGGCGGCGGGCGGCGTCGCGCTGCCCGTCGGCGATGTCGACGACCGCGAGCGATCCATGGCTTTCCGCGAAATTCGCGTCGATCGCCAGCGCGCGCTCGAACCGCTGGCGTGCGGCGGCGGCATCGCCGGCAAGATACCAGGCCCAGCCGGCCGCGATCCACGAACCGATATGGTCGCTGAATTGCTGCGCCCCGCGGTCGAGGTGCGGGGCGGCCTGCGCCGGCTGATGCCCGGCCAGCTCGGCGAGGCCGCGGCCGATCCACGCACGCGGGTTCACCTCGCGCGTCGCGATCGAGCGGTCGAACGCGGCGTGCGCCGCGGCGAGGTTCCCGGCATGCAGGTCGAGGATGCCGAGCGCGGCGAGCGCCTCCGGATGGTCGCCCGCCCGGCTGGCGCAGATGCGCGCCAGGTCGGCGTCGTCGACGTCGAGCGCCAGGGTCGCCATCGCGGCCAGCAGACCGCGGTCATCGGGGAAGCGGGCCAGCGCCGCCTTGCCGGCGGTCATCGCGTCGTCGAACGCCTGCGCCTCGTGGAGCAGTTGCACGCGCAGCATCGCCGCGGCGGGCCATGCCTCGACCACGGACGGCGTCAGGGTGGCGAGTGCCGCGGCCTTGTCCCCGGTCATCGCGAGCGACCAGGCGAGGTTGAAGCGGGTTGCGGCATCCTCGCGGACGCCAAGAAGGTCGCGGAATCGACCGGCGGCTGCGGCGAAATCGCCGCGGTGCATCGCGACCATGCCGGTGAGGTAGCCGCTCTCGACGCTGCCGGGCGTGACGAGGCGCAGGTGCGCTGCCAGCGCGTTGGCGCGGTCCGGCTCGCCCGCGTCGAGCGCGGCACGGATCGCATCGGCGAGCAACGCGGGATTGTCCGGGTCGGCATTCAGGTAGCCGAGGAGACGCTGGAAGCGCGCGGGGGCGGTATCGTTCATTCAACGCTTCTCCGAAACGTCCGGGGTGGATCAACATTCAGTTTGTATGACGTTGAAGTGTCCAGGCTTCTGCCGACGTCATCCCCGCCTTCGCAAGAATGATGGAAGAGAGGGGGTGAGCGCACCGGATGTCGATACGCCCTAGCCGTCGATCGTCACGACGTCATAGGAACGGATGTCGATCCGCTCCGGGATTTCCCCCACCGATACGACCGCGAGCCGCGGGATGGCGCGCTGCGTCAACGTTCGCAGCGCCTTGCGGATCTCGGTGCCGCACAGCAGCACCGGCGCCCGGCCATCGCGGAACATGCGGTCCGCGAGCGGGGCGATGCGACGGACGAGCGAGTCCGCAAGGCGCGGGTCGAGCGGGCGACCGCCGCCGGCGAGGTGGCCTGTCAGATCGTTCTCCAGCCGCGGATCGAGGCTGAGCACCGCCAGATCGTCGTGGCGACCGCGCAGCTGGTTGCAGATCGCGAAGCCGATCCGCTGGCGCAGCATCTCCGCCAGCAGCTCCGGCTCGCGTTGCGTCCGGGCGAGGTCGATCAGCGTCTCCATGACGAGGTCGAGGTTGGCGAGCGACACCCCCTCCGCGAGCAGCAGCCGGAGCACGCTCTGCGTCTCGGCGACCGAGAGCATCGTCGGGATCAACTCCTCGACCAGGCTGGGCTGGCGCTTGCGCAGCGTGTCGAGCATGTCGAGGAAGACGGGGCGGGTCAGCAGCCGCGCCGCCTCCGCGCGGACGATGTCGGCGACATAGGCCATCATCACCGCTCCCGGTTCCGCCACCGCGAAGCCGCGATCGCGTGCCTCCTCCACCTGGTCGGGCACGATCCAGAAGCCGGAGCGGCCGAGCGAGGGCTCGTTGGCCTCGATCCCCTCCAGCCGCGCTTTCGCATCGCGCGTGGATACCGCGAGCAGGCGATCGGGATGGATCGTCATGCGGCCGAAGCGCGTGCCCAGCAGCTGGACATCGAGATCGTTGAACGCCAGCCCCTCGCCGTCGACGATCCGCACGGCGGGCAGGGGGACGCCGAACTCCGCGACATGCGCGCGGCGGATCGCGGCGATACGGTCGAGAAGGCCGCCGCGCTGGTCGCGAAGCGCGGTGGCCAATTCCTCTCCCAGCAGGATGTCGATGCCGCCGGATCGCACCTCGACCGGGGCATCTTCCGTCACTTCCGACGTCAGACCCGCATCATCGGCCGGCGTCGCGTGTCGAGAGCGCCACCAGGCGATCCCGATCCACGCCGCGACGATGACGATCGGCCATTTGGGCATGCCGGGCAGCAGCAGCAGGCAGAGCAAGGCGACGCCGACGATCCGCGGGATGCGTGGGATCGAGGAGAGCTGCGTGTAGATTTCGGTGCTGAGATCCTGATCGGCGGAGGACCGCGTGACGATGATCCCGGTCGCGACGGAGACGATGAGCGCGGGCAGCTGCGCCGCGATCCCGTCGCCGATGGTCAGCAGCGTGAAATGCTGGAGCGCCTCGCCCCAGCTGAGCCCCAGTTGCAGAATGCCGATCAGCGAGCCCGCGATGATGTTGATGAGCAGGATGATGATCGCGGCGATCGCGTCACCCTTCACGAACTTGCTGGCGCCGTCCATCGCGCCGTAGAAGGCCGCCTCCTGCTCCAGCTCGTGGCGCCGCCGCTGCGCCTCGGCCTGGTCGATCAGCCCCATATTGAGGTCGGCGTCGATGCTCATTTGCTGGCCGGGCATGGAATCGAGCGTGAAGCGCGCCGCCACCTCCGACACGCGCTGCGCGCCGCTGGTCACGACGACATATTGGACGACGACCAGGATCGCGAAGACGACGATGCCGACGATGTAATTGCCCCCGACCGCGAACGAGCCGACTGCGGCGATGACGTCTCCCGCCTCCGCACGCGTCAGAATCAGTCGCGTCGCCGCGACGTTGATCGCGAGCCGGAGCAGCGTGACCACCAGCAGCAGCGACGGGAAGGTCGAGAAATCGACCGGGCGCGTGACGTAGAGCGTCATCAGCAGGATCGTCAGCGCGAAGCCGAAATTGGCGACGATCGCGAGATCGATCAGCGTCGCCGGGATCGGGGCGAAGAGGATAGCGAGGATGCCGAGCAACCCGCCGACCAGCACCAGATCGCGATTGTTGCGGTACAGCCGCTCCATCACGCGGGATCGCCCGGTTGCTGCCCAACCTGCTGCCCCGCCTGCCGGATCGCGCGACGCAGCATGATGTAGATGTCGGCCACCGCGACGAACTCACGCTCGCGGATCGGGCGGCCGACGGGGCTGAAATGGTAGAGGGCGCGCGCCAGTGCGGGCTGGCGCACGATGGTGATGCCTTCGCGCCGGGCGGCGTCGCGCATCTGGTGCGCCCAGCGGTTGCGGCCGCGCGCCTGGACGATCGGAGCGTCGCCGTCGCCGGGGCGATAGCGCAGCGCGACGGCGTAATGGGTCGGGTTGACGATCAGCACGTCCGCTCCCTTGACGTTGGCCGCGCCGGCGGCCTGCTTGAGGATGTCTTCCAGGATCTGGTGCCGCTTCTGCTTCTGTCGCGGTTCGCCCTCGCGCTCGCGGACTTCGCGGCGGACGTCGCGGCGGCTCATCCGCATGTCCTTCGCGAAGGTGCGTCGCGCCAGGATCTGGTCCGCCAGCGCGATGGCCGCGGCGAGCAGGATGAAGAGCAACAGCAGCCGGCCGGAAACGCCGACCAGCGCGTCGGCGAGATCGCGCGCGCTGCGCACGGCGCGCCCCGCCTCGTACGCGGTGCCGAGCAGGAAGATGGTGGCGGCACCGGCATAGAGGACGAGCTTCGCCAGGTTCTTGCCCAGCTCCTTCATCATCCGCATCGACAGGACGCGCTTCAGCCCCTTGGCGGGATCGAGCCGCTTGAGGTCGGGCTTCAGCGGTGCCGCGGTGAAGACGATTCCGCGGTTCTGGATCAGCTCGTTCGTGATCGCGATCGCCAGCAGGATCAGCGCCGGCAGTGCTAGCACGGCGGCGATGGCGGTGGCGTGCTGGCCGATCATCGCGCCCAGCGCATCGCGGTCGCCGGCGTGAGTGACGGGGGCGAGCAGCTGCTGGCGCATCACCCGGCGCAGCGTGGCGATCAGATCCTGCCCGGTCGTCTGCGCCGCGACCGCCGCGGCGATCAGCACCGACAGGAAGCCGAGGTCGGTGCCGCGCGCCAGCATGCCCTTGCGGCGCGCGCTGTCCAGCTTGAAGGCGGTCGCTTCCTCGCTGCGATCCTGTTCGCCCGACGCGTCAGCCATGGTGCGGCGCCAGCGACAGCATCGCCTCGATCGCGAGGCGGAGGATGCGCGCGATCCCCGCGCTCGCCAGCCCGATCGTCGCGGGCAGGACCAGCAGCGTGACGATGGCCTTCGCCTGAAAGCCGAGGACGAGGACGTTCATCTGCGGCATCGTCCGCGAGGACAGCGCCACCACGAGGTCGACCACGAACAGCAGCGTCATCGCGAGCCCGACCAGCCCGAGCGCGGCCACCGATGTCGCGGCGAGGAAGGCGAGGAGCGATCCGATCTCTACGGGCGTGCCGAGGCTGCCGAGCGGAACCTGCCGATAGGATAGCGCCAGCATGCGGACGAGGTCGAGCGGCCCGCCGGTCGTGAAGAACACCGCGGCCGCGCCATAGGTGAAGAGCGCACCGATGAGCGGCGTCTGGGCGCCGGTCTTGGGATCGATGATGAAGGCGAGGCCGAACGCCGCCTGGATATCGAGCGCTCGCCCCGCGACCGCGATCATCGCGAAGGCGATCTGCAACGCCAGCGCCAGCGCGATGCCCACGCCCAGCTCGCGCAGGCCGGCGACGACCAGCTCCGCGGCCTGGACGGGCAGGGGCGTATCGGCGGTGATCGGCGGCATCGCGGCGGCGAGCGCCAGCACCAGCACCGCCCGCACGACCATCGGCATCCGCACGAGCGTGAACGGTGGCGCGAAGGCCAGCACTGGCCCCAGCCGCAACGCGGCGAGGAGCAGCGCGGCGATCTGTCCGCTCACCGGTTCCAGCACCGCGGTGTTACTGCGCGAGGTTGGGGATCGACAGGATCATCGCCTGCGCGAACTGCGTCAGCCGGCCGAGCATCCACGAGCCCAGGAAGATGAGCAGCATCGTCACCACCGCCAGCTTCGGTACGAAGGTGAGCGTCATCTCCTGCAGCTGGGTCGCGACCTGAAAGATGCTGATGACGAGCCCGACGACGAGGATCGCGCCCAGGATGGGCGCGCAGACGATCGCCGCATTCCACAGCATCTGGTTCAACATGCCAAGCGCCTGATCCGGTCCCACTGTTTTCCCTCTTCGTGGCGTCGGTTGGATGGGTAGCAGGTGCGGGCGAGGGTGGTGGGGGAGATTGAACCGGATTGGACGTGATGGTGCGAATTCGCTTACACATTTGTTGTCTTGGCGGCACGTGCCTATCGTGGCGAGTGTGCTATCTTGTAATTACGTCAAGCGCTGCTTGATTGTCTCTGATGTCGGCTCAATACCCAGGGCGCGCTCATGTAAGCGAGACGCGCACTTTCATGTTGTCGAAGTCTACAGGACCTTCCCCATCGCTACATCGTAGCAATAGCTGCCTTCCGTTCTCGATGCTTGCAATACGCATTCCAGCATTGCCGAGCCAGGCCTGGGTGACATCTACGTTACCTATGCTTCCACGCCATATATTCCAAAGTTTTAAGGTTGGATTCGCTCCGGGCTTCCTCTTTACGCGCACGGAAATTTTATCCGGTGCTTTGTCACTCCATAGAAGAATTTCCTTCCCCTCTATGCCGTTAACCTCCAGAAGCCCTTCGGTAATTTTTAATGTGAGGCCTTGAGCTGGTGTATCAATCGCATTCAAGAATTCCACGTTAACGCTCTCTGGAGCGGGAATGACTTCGTAAATTGCATAGGCCAATTCTCCATCCCACATGAGATGGGGGGCTTGAGCATCTGCAAATAGGTCAGCTAGCGCTCGGGTCATTTCAGTATCCTGGGCGGCGGTAGGGGTCGACCGTAGCATGATCTTGCGGCCAGCGCGGGACAACGTTTCGTCCGCCACTTCGTAACGGTATCGGCTCATGGCTCAAATCCATCGACTCGATACCCCCCTTATCGAAATTGTAGCGTTGAGGTGCTAGACCGCGCTGCATGCGGTCAAGCTGGGTTGCGTTCCAAGTCCCGTTCCGGGGGTTTGCGGCCTCATTTTTCCAAAACCGGCTTCTAACGGTAGACCAAGCAGGGGAATTGCCACTTTTGGTGAGACCATAGATGTCATCGCCTAAGCTCCATCCCTTCGCCGGACCAAAGGCCGGGATTGTGCCGGGCGTCGCTTCGAAACCCTGGAGAACTGGCGCCCCTAGCGGATAACGCCCTGATGACAAGCCGAGATCGGGGCCGATTTGCGGCCTCTCTAAAGCCAAGCTGGAGACGGAAGCACCCTCCCGCCCTGCGATCGCTGCTGTCGTGCCCGTGACCGATGAAATGCCGGCGAGCAAAATGCTGCCTGCTAGCGTAATGCCCTTTCCACCGAGCGCAGCGCTATTGCCATCCCACCCGGCGTCTGCATATCCGCGCTCGATGGCCTTCTGGATCGCGCCTTTGGCTTTGTCATAAGCCGCGCCTGCGGCGTACTTGACCGGTCCACCGGCTACCGTGAACGCGAGCGACGCGATGTTGAGGGCGACCTTGAGCACGGGGTTTCGATCCAGGAAATCTCGACCGTAGCGCTCGATCTCGCTCGCCTCGCGCCCGATCCACACCCCTGATCGATCGATGAGCGGAGTGACATTCCAGTCCAGGCTGCGATCGTACCCGTTGACCAGGATGTCGTCTGGCAGCGGAGCGTATTGCATCTTTTGATGAAATGCCGCGGCAATCGCCTGTGCCTCGGGGGATGTGCCGCCCGCCGAATCGACGAGATCGATCACGGCAGTTTCGAGATCTGACCGCTGGCCGGATTTCTGGAGTTCCCTTAGCCGGTCGACGGCAGCGCGCTCATTCTTCGAGCTTGCGGATCGACCGGCGATACTGCGGAAGATATTCTCCGCTGCTGCCGAACGAGCGTTGGCGCTTTGAAACGGATTGCCCCGATCGGCAATCGTCGCTGCTACCACACCTCCCACGGTACTCCCGATCACATCGGGCAGGCCGCGCAGGACGTTGTCGCCGAAGCTCGAGCCGTCGAGGGCGGAGCGGGTGGCGGCGCTGGCGAGCGCGCCGGCGGCGCCGGAGACGACGTTGCCGGCGATGTTGGAGAGCGAGCGGCCGCCCTGCGCGGACAGCGGCGTCAGTTTCATCGCGCCGAACGCTGCCCGGCCCGCGCCTGCGCCGACCCCCGCCGCGGCGACGCCGGCCCAGCTGAAGCGGTCCTGCAGCCCGGTGGCGACGCCGATGCCCTGCGTTATCACGCTGCCGAGCGCCCCGCGCGCGGCACTTCCCAGCGTGGCACTGCCGGCGATCTTGTCGAGGCCGGAGACGCCGCCCAGCCCGGCGCCGACGCCGCCCGCGATCGCGGACATCGCCAGCCCCTTGAAGTCGAACTTGTCCTGGATGCCCGTTGCCAGCCCGACCGCCTGCGACGCCACCGATCCCGCGGCACCCGCCAGCGCCCCCTGGCCGATCCCGGTCAGGCCGGCGGCGAGGCCCCCGGCGGGCAGTGCGATGACGGTGACCGCGATCGCGATCGCGGCGAGCAGGATCTGGCCGAACGCGCCGCAGCCGTTGCGGCGGCTGGGTTGCGGCTGCGTGGGGGACAGGTTGCCGGTCGCCTCGGCCGCGTCATAGGGGCGGAAGGTCGCGGCGTTGTGACTGGAGCGGACGACGCCGGGGGGCACGTTGAGGCGCTGCCCCTCCGCCAGCGCCATGTCGCCCTGGATGCCGTTCGCCTCGGCCAGCTTGTACCACAGGCTGCTGTCGCCCCACAGCTGCTGGGCGATCGAGCGCAGCGTGTCGCCGGCGCGTGCGGTGAAACCGCCCGCGGCCGAGCCCTGTTCGTAGGCATTGATGACGTCCGGGCTTTGCGAGAAGTCGCTATAGGCGGACGCATAGGAGCCGCCGTTGCGGAACGCGCCGGTGGGCGGGTTGACGCGCCGGTTGGAGATCGACGCGGCGGTCGAGGTCTGCGTCGTGCCGTTGTTCCCGACATAGCCCAGTTCCACGCCGGCGAAGCGATACCACACCTCGTGCGGGTCGCCCCCGGTCGTGCTGTTGTAATTGTTGTCGTTTTCGTCGCGCCGGATCACCTGACCCTCGGCGTTGGTGCGGTAGGTCACCGTCCGGGGACGCCCGTCGTTGATCGATGCCGACGTGATCCGACCCTGGTAATCGGTGGCGAAGGTCGTGGTATAGGTCGTGCTGCTGCCGGTATTGGGCTGCTGGGTGATCGCGCTTTGCACGGCGCTGTCCCACCAGACGTAGGAATTCACCGTGCTCGATGAATTCTGATAGGATCCGTTCTTAGAATTGGCGGTCGTGACGGACCCGATCGCCCCCAGCAGATATTCGCCGTTGCCGTAATAGGAATAGGTCGAGGAGGTCTGATAGGTGGCGTTGTCGTATCGCAGCGTGCTGGTGCTGTCGCTCGTCAGCGCGCCGTTCGCGGCATAGCTGGCGGTCCGGCTGTAGACGACGGTTCCGTTGCCCTGATAATCGAGTTGCGACGTCTGACGCCCGGCGAGGTCGTATCCGAAGGCCGACAGGGTCGCCCCGCCCGTCGTCGGTGCGGCGGGAACGTACGCGGGCGGCGTGGATGTGCCGTTACCGTAGGCATTGGCGCCCTGCGTGCTACGGATCGTCTTCAGCCGGCCCGCGCCGTCATAGTCGTACATCTCGCGGGTTTCGGAGAAATAGTCCGAATCGTAATATTCGTTGCCGCCGTAATAATATTCCGGCGTATAGTCGGTGCGCAGCGCGGCGACGCGCTGTCCGGCCAGATCGTAGACATAGTCCGTGCTGCGCTTGCCGCTGTCGATGTCGTTGCCGGTCGTCGTCGCGGTCCGGACGATGGTGGTCCCGGCCGCGCCAGCCGCGCCGGAGAGCATCCCGCGATCCGTGACCAGACGGTTCATGCCGTCGTAGCGATACCAGAAGCTGTCGGTCACGTTCGAGGTGACCACGCCGTTGTGGTTCAGGATCGCGTGAGTGCTGACGGTGTTGCGGATGTTGCCCGCGGCATCATAGGCCCGTGCGATGCTGGTCGCCGGCGCCGTCGACGTGCCGGCCTCGTTCATCGTCGTCAGGCGGCCCAGCGCGTCGTAGCTGGCCGTCTGGTTCGTCAGCTGCTCGCTGAACGTCGAGACGTCCCAATAATAGAAATTGTCCTCGCGTACCCGGACGGCCCGGCTGCCGTTCGTGGAGAGGCTTTCGGCGATGCGGCGACCGACGCGGTCGTAGCCGTAGGTGGTGACCTGGCGCGTCCAGGTGTCGGTATCGGTCGACCCGCTGGTCACTGCGCCGATCGATGCGACCAGGCCGGTGTTGTACCAGCCGTACGACGTGTCGCCGCGGGTTAGCTGGCGACCGCCGGCGTCATAGCTCGACGTCGACTGGTGGTTGCCCAGATCCTTGCGGAAGGTTTCGTGATTGAAGATGTCGTTCTTGACGATCGAGGTGCGACCGTTCGCGGCCGTCGTCGTGGTGACGAAGCCGCCGAACGTCCCCATCCCGGCGGTCGCGAGCGTTCCGTCCCAGCCATAGCTGGTGGTGGTCACGAAATTGGAGAAGTCGACCTGCCGGCTGGTGCGGCCGAGCCCGTCGTAATCGCTCTTCTCGTACAGGGTGGTGGCGTTGGCGTTGGTCCGGTGGAGCAGCCGCTGACCGAACTGGTCATAGCCGTAGGTGTCGATCAGGCGGGTCGAGTCGTCGGCGACGTTGGTCTGGCGGTTGTGCTTGACCTCGACGAGGTGGCCGAGCCTGTCGAAGCGCTGCTCGGTGACGTGGAGGTTCGGGGCGCCCGCGGCATAAAGCTCGTCGCGGATGACGCGCGCGTCGCCCATGCGATCGTAGAGCGTCTCCTTGCGGCCGCCATCGGCGTGGAACTCGGTGGAGACGAGCGACGCGGTCCCGTCGTAGCCGGTGCCCGCGAGCAGTGCCCAGGTCGTGAGGTTGCCGGTGTTGGCGGCCTTGCTGGCGGGCGCCCCCTGCGACCCGGCGGCGTAGCTGCCGTTGGCGTCGCGCGTCGCGATCAGGCGACCGCCCAGGTCGTAGTAATTGTCCTCTGACGGTCGGATCCAGTTGGTCGCGCCGTTCTCGTTCGTCACCTGGACGCCCGGCCCCTCCGTACGCGTGCGGCGGCCCATGTTGTTGTAGGCGTAGGTGATCGTGTTGCCGAGCGCGTCGGTTTCCGCGGCGATGTCGCCGAAGCCGTTGTAGCTGCGGCTGGTCGTCAGCGTCTGCCCGGTGACGGAGCCCGACAGGTCGCGCCCCTCCTCGATCACCGAGGTGGCGAGGTTGCGCTTGTCGTAGGTCGTGTAGGTGGCGTTGACGTTGGCGTTGCCCGCCTGCGACAGCGCCGTCGCAAAGCCGGTCGATGCGGAGAAGGACGCGCCCGCGGAGGTGACCGCCGCAGTCTGGTTGCCCGCGGCATCGTAACCGAAGAACTTCCAGACGCCGTCGCCGCTGTTGGTGCCGACGAGCCGCCCTGCGCCGTCATACTGGTTCGCGATCTGATAGAGCGCGCTCCCCGCGGCGATGTCGCTGGCGGAGTTGGTGCCGATGCCCTGCTGCGTGACCTGGTCGAAGTTGTTGTATTGGTAGTTGGTGACGCCGATGCGTTTGAAGGTGGAGCCGACCGTGCTGTAGATCGACTGCGACAGCATCCGGCCGCCCAGATCGTAGGTCGCGGTCTTCGCCTCCGCGACTGTGGTGACCGCGCCCGACGACGCGTTCGCGTCGGCATTGACGAGGCGGTTGTACGCGTCCTTCTTCAACCGGCCGGCGGCGTCGTAGGAATATTGATGCGCGAACCCTTCCGCGTCGATCATCGCGACGAGGTGGCCGCCGTTCGCGAAGCGATAGGTGGTGACGCGGTCGTCGACGCTGATCGCATTGTGGGAGCCGCGACGGGCCGAAAGCGTCAGGTTCCCCAGCGCGTCATATTCATACGAGGTGCCCGGTGCGACGGTGCTACCGTTCACATCCGCATAGAAGCCCTTGCTCTCGTAGGTCAGATGCCCGGCTTCGTCGTAGAAATAGGCGGCGGTCTGCTGACCGTCGACCTTCTTGACCGTGACCTGCCCCAGCGCGTTGTAGGTATAGGAAATGACCGCATCCGTTCCCGCGGCGGAGAGCGCGCCCGTCTGCGCGTCGACGGTGAAGGCGGCGACGTTCGTGCGCTTCTCGGTCAGGCGGTTGCCGTTCAGGTCGTATGTGTAGATGGTCTCGCGGTCCGCGGCGCTCGTTCCGATCGCGGGCGGCGACGCGGTCGAGACGGTGCCGGTGAAACGGGTGGCATAGCGCACCTCGCCGAGGACCAGCCCCTCCGCATTGTAGGTCCAGCGCGTCAGATAGCCTTCGCCATCGATCGCGCCGGTCTTTCGGCCGAGCAGATCGTACCAGTTGGTGGTCACGACGCCGTTCGGGTCGGTGACCTGGATGAGGTTTCCGGCGCTGTCGTAGCTGTAGCGCGTGACGAGGTTGCCGGACGACTGGACGTAGCCGGAGCCGTTCCAGCTGCCGCTGGCGATCGCGTTGCCGGACACGCTGACCACGGTGCGCGACGTCATCCGGCCGAGATTGTCGAACGCGAAATCGGTCTGCCGGTAGGTGCCCGAAGGAGCTGCCGGATCCGTCCCGCCGGCCGCACCCGGCAGCGCGACATTGCCATCGTACACGCGCGTCGTGACGACATTGCCGTTCTTGTCGTAGACGAAGGCGGTGTAGACCGCGGTGGCGGCGCCGGTCTGGCGGATCTCGACCGTCTTGCGGTCCAGATCGTCGTAATAGCTGAACGTCTGCGCGCCGCCGCGGTCGGTCGCCTTGATGACGTTCCCGCGCTGGTCGTAGGCGAACTCCTCGATCGGCGTGGTGGTGGACGTCGTCACCATGTCGTCGGCGATGACGGTCATGGTGTCGTGCGTGGTCCGGACCAGCCGGCTGGCGGCATCATAGGCGTAGGAGGTCGTGCGCAGCGCGGTGACCGCGCCCCCTTCGCTGGTGCTGAACCCCTCGACGTGCGCCGTGACGTTGCCGCGCGTGTCGTAGGTGTAGGTGTCGACGTTCTGCGCGCCGGTCGATGCCGTGCCGTTGACGTCGATGTTCGCGGTGGTTGCGGCGGTGCTTTCGCGGACGGTCCGTCCCAGCCGATCGACCGAATAATTGGTCACGTTGCCGAGACGGTTGGTGACGCTCCGGCGCTCGCGGAAATTGGTGTAGCCGTAGCTCTCGGTCTGGCCGAGCGCGTCGACGCTGGTGATGACGCGACCCGCTTTGTCGTAGGTAAATTGCGTCGTGGCCGCGGCGCCTGAACCGGTGGCCTCGGTGTCGATCGCGGCGTTTGCGGATACCGGCGCTGCCCAGCGCTTCACCGCGGCGATCTCGCCAAAGGCGGTGTAGCTGGTGGTCGTCAGATAATCTTGGGCATCGCGAGTCGTGGTGACGCGTCCGGCGCGGTCGTACCAGCTGTAGCTGGCATTGCCGCGCTTGTCGGTGACCTTCCACGCCTCACCGAAGGCATTGTAGTCGTAGGTGACGACGCCGCCGTTGGCATCGGTGACCTTCCTGACACGGCCGTCCAGATCGTAAGTGTAGCTGGTGGTCGTCGATCGTGCGTCGACCGTCGAGGTGACGACGCCGCGCCCGTCGTAATTGTCGGTCCGGCTTGCGGCCTCGCTGGTTCCTGCGGCGTCGGTCGCCTGGATGATGCGGCCGGCGCCGTCGAAGACGTTCGTGCGGGTCGCCTGTTCCTGCGCGGAGCCGCCGGCGGCGCGGGTGATGCCCGACACCAGGTTCGTTGCGCCGAGATAGGCATAGACGGTGTAGCTGCCGGTCGCGTCGGACAAGCGCGTCACGCGGCCGAGCGAGTCGTAGATCCGGTTGGTGGTGTAGCCGTTGGTGCCGACCGCGGCTTCGACCTGTGCCAGGGTGGTGCCGTCGCCGACCGTGATGCGATTGTGCCAGATCGTCTCGGACACGGCGCGACCGCGGGCGTCATAGTCGAACCGGGTGGCGGCGCCCTCGGCATCGACGCGATAGGCCGGCTGGTTACGGCCGGTGTACCACATGCGCGTGATGCGATCGGCGCCGTTGGCGGACGCAGCGGCCCAGCTGTCCATCGCCGCCTTGCCCGGCATGGCGGAAATGGCCGCGGTCGCCGCATAGCCGGTCGTGCGGACGACGTTGCCGGCGACATCATAGGCATAGCCGGTGACGGCCATGTCGCTGGCGCCCTGGAGCGGGGCGATGCTGTACGCCAGGCGGCCGGCGGCGTCGTAGACGGCGTAGCTGACGCGCTTGCTCGTGCCCGTTTCCTGTCCCGACAGCTGCGCCAGAACGTTGTCGAACGTATAGTCCGACAGCGCGCCCAGCGGCGTCGCATAGGTCACGGTCCGCGTCGCCAACCCCGCGTCGTCGTAATCATAGCGGGTGACGTTCCCCAATCCATCGATCGCGAAGCGCAGCAGGCCGCGGCCGTCGTAGACGTTGCGCGTCGTGCGATCCTGCGCCGACCCCGCGATGCCGCCGACGATCGCGTCGAAGCTGGTCATCGTCGGGTTCGCCGCGGTGGTCGCGTTGGCGAAGGCGGTGGTGGCGACCAGCTGGCCCGCCTGGTCGTAGGTGTTGCGGACCACATGCCGCTCGCCGTCGATCGTGCCGATGACGCGACCGTCGCGGTCGTAGAACCAGCGCTTCGTGATGTCGTTCGCATGCGCGGTCGGGGTGATGACGACGGTCGGCGCGGCGCCGACGAAGCCCGCCACCGTGGCCGCCGCGACCTTGTTGACGTAACCGGTCGTGCGCTGGAGCCGTCCGGCTGCGTCGTACGTCGAGATCACGGTCGACCCGTCGCCCGCGATCGTCTGGAGGACACGCCCCTCCGCGTCGTAGATTGTCCAGCCCGACACGTCCTGGGCGTCAGTCGCCGGGCGGATCGTCGCCACGGACAGCGTGTTGTTCGGATCGTCCAGCGTCGCGAAATAGCCGGAGCTGACGGCGTTGCGATAGGCGATCGTGCCCACCATCCGATCGTTGCCGTCGTAGCGATATTCGGTGATCCGTCCTGCGCCGTCGACGGACGCGACGTGCCGCCCGGCAGGGTCGTACAGGTCGTAGAGCTTGTCGGCGGAATTGGCGAAGGTGGTGACGCGGGTGCGTCCCAGCCTGTCGACCGCATAGGATGTGGTGGTCGACGGCGTGTAGCTGCCGCTGTCGCTCTGCTGGATCAGGTCCCCGGCGCGGTTGTAGGTCTGTACCGTCGTCCGGCCGCCACTGGTCGTGATCGTGGTCTTCGTGTTGGCGTCGTCGAACACGATCGAGGTCGTCTGGCCCGCGGCATCGGTGCTACCAACCAGCCGCCCCAGCCCGTCATAGACATAGGTGGTCGCACTCTGCCCGCCGGCGTAGCGCGACAGCAGGCTGCCGGCCTGGTCGTAAACGTAGTTGACCTCGCCCGTGCCCTGGCTGGTCAGCCCGGCGCCACCGCTGGAGGTGAGCGCGTAGCTGGTCGACTTCACCCGCGCCATGCGTGCGTCGTAGCTGTGGTCGACACGCAGGATCCCCGACTTGTCCCATGATCCCGCTGCCCAGTTGGCCATGGTGGCCTCGCTGGGGATGCCCCCGGCGGTGTAGCTGTTTTCGTTGAACGCGATCTCCGACGTGACCGCGCCATAGGCGTTGCGGACGTATTCGGTGACGCGGCCTTCGGCGCTGATGACGAAGCGCAGGTCGCCGGCCGCATTATAGGCGTAGCGGGTGGTCTGCGACACCTGCGCACCGGTCGAATCGACCCCGTTGGCGGTTTCGCTCAGCAGATGGTTCGTCGCGTCGAACGTCCGCGTCGTCACCGCACCGGTGCGGTCGGTCACGGTTTGCGCGATGCCGTTGGCGGTGAAGTTGGCGTAGGTGGTCACGCGTCCTTGCGGATCCGTCGTGCTCAGGACGTCGCCGACGCTGTTGTAGGTGAACTGCCAGACCTGCGCCGTCTCGCCGTTGGTGGCCGGCGGGGCGGTAATCGTCGTCAGGTGCCCGGCGCTGTTGTAGTCCAGCCGCGTGACCTGCCCGCTGGCATCGGTGACCAGCGTGTAGCCGGAGTAATATGCGAGCGACGTCGTGCGCGTGACGCCCGATGCGACGGTCTGGACGAGCGAGGTGACCTTGCCCGACCCGTCATAGGCGACCGACATGGCGGAGCCGTCCGACTGGGTGATGCTGCCGATCCGGTTCGACCCGTCGTAGCCGTAGGTCGTGACGTACGTATTGCCGTCGCCGATCGCATTGTCCTGCGGCGACAGGTCGACCGTCACCGTGCTCAGCCGGTTCGCGCCGTCATAGCCGTAGCGGGTGCGGGTCAGCGTTTTGGACGTGTTGCTCGACAGATCGGTGAAGCCGTTGACGATCTGCGCGATGTTCTTCGTCGACCCGATCCAGTCGTAGCGGATCCACGAGCCGTCGTTGGTCGTGATGGTGGAAAGGCGACCGGCGGCATCGTAGGCGAAGGACATCGTCGTCCCGACATTGTCGGTGACGCTCTTGAGCCGCCCCGTCGCATCGTCGGCGTAGCGCTCGACGGTGCCGGTATCGCCGTCGGTCCACACCCATTCGCTGCCGCTCTTGACGATCGTGTCATAGGCGCCGCCGCCGTCGCGGTTGATGTAGACCGACCCGTTCCAGCCGTAGGTCAGGTAGCTGCCGTCCTCCGACACGCGCGACAGGTAGCTGCCCGCACTGTTGGGGGTGCCATTGACATTCATGATCCGGCGGTCGGTGCTTTGACGCCAGCGGTCGTTGTTGTCGTCCGGCACCCAGGTCAGGCTGTTGTAGGATCGCGACACCGACGCATCCGGTCCGTGACCGACCAGGAACTCGTCCTGCTTCTGGATCAGCAGATTGCCGGTCGTGGCGTTGACGGAGATCCCGTCGCCGGAGCGCCCCTGGCTCGGATCGCCCAGAAGCCCCGTCGCGCCCAGCGTCGACGCCGACGCGCGCCCCAGACCAAAGCCCGTACCCGTGAAAATCGCGACCATGCCCGCCACCTGTCCGTCTCAAACGGGGCGGAACCCCCCGCCTTGATCCACCATCAGGCGGGGGCGGGAGAAGTTTAGGACTTTCGCCGGTCGGGCGCGGTCACTTCATCAACAGCGCCTTGGCTGCCGCCCAGGCGGCGGTGTCGGGGGCGATCAGTTCGACATGGCCGGTGGCAGGGACGGTGGTGAGCGTCGCCGCGTCCCCGGCGGCGGTGGCGCGCGCGACATAGTCGGTCGCCATGCGGTAGGGGATGATGCGATCCTCGCGTCCGTTGACCAGCGCCTGTGGCACGCCGAGCGGCAGCAGGCGGGGCACCGAGGTGTCGGCGTAGGGATCGCGGCGACCGGTGCCGACCAGCCGCGCGACGACGTCGGTGCCGCAACCGTTGTCGGGGCTGGCGGCGGTGGCTTCCAGATCGGGGAGGCCGCCGAGGCTGACGACGCGATCGATGCGGAGCGGGTGCGACGCGTGGAGCGGGCTGTCGATCGGGAGCCGCGGCCGCGCGGCGAGCCACAGCGCCAGATGCCCGCCGGCCGAATGGCCGACCGCCGCGACATGCCCGAGATCGAGCGCGTAGCGCCGTGCGGAGGCGGTGAGCAGATCCGCCGCGGCGGCGACATCGGCGAAGGTGCCGGGATAGCCGCCGCCCGGCCGGTCGACGCCGCGATAGTCGATGTTCCACACCGCCACGCCGTCGCGGCGCAGGTCGTCCGCGATCCAGTCCATCAGGCGACGGTCCGCGATCTGCGTCTGCCAGCAACCACCGTGCACCATCACCACGACGCGGTGCGGGCCCTTGCCCTGGGGCAGCCACAGGTCGACCTTCTGCATCTGGTCGGCGCCATAGGAGAGGGTGGCGTCCGGTTCCGGGCGCGGGCGCTTGGTCAGGTCGGCCCAGGTCAGCAGCGTGGGTGCGGTCATCGCCGCGGACGATGGCGCAGCGGGCAGCAGCGCGGCAAGCGCGATCGCGAGGGAAAGGGGGCGTGCGGTCATGCCGTCCGCCTTAGCCGCGACACGATCCTTGCCACACCCCCTTAACGAAGCGCGATACGGCTGGTACGCACGGGGAACATCATGGCCAGCGTGACCGACTTCCCCGACAACCCGCCCGTGGGCGTGTTCGATGCCCCGTTCGACAGTGCGTTGAGCGAGCGCTACCTCGTCTATGCGCTGTCGACGATCACCGCGCGCTCGCTGCCCGATGTGCGCGACGGGCTGAAGCCGGTGCATCGGCGGTTGCTGTGGGCGATGCGGCTGCTGCGGCTCGATCCGTCGCAGGGCTACAAGAAATGCGCGCGCGTCGTCGGCGACGTGATCGGCAAATACCATCCGCACGGCGACCAGTCCGTCTATGACGCGATGGTGCGCCTCGCGCAGACCTTCTCGCTGCGGTATCCGCTGGTCGACGGACAGGGCAATTTCGGCAATATCGACGGCGATAACGCCGCCGCCTACCGCTATACCGAGGCGCGGCTGACGCAGGTCGCGATCGACCTGATGGACGGGCTGGACGAGGATGCGACCGAGTTCCGCCCGACCTACAACGGCGAGGAGCAGGAGCCGGAGCTGTTTCCCGGCGCCTTCCCGAACCTGCTGGCCAATGGCGCGAGCGGGATCGCGGTCGGCATGGCGACCAGCGTGCCGCCGCATAACGCCGCCGAGCTGCTGGACGCCGCGATCGCGCTGGTCGACGACGCGCAGGCAGACCCGCTCGCCTATGTGAAGGGGCCGGATTTCCCCACCGGCGGCTTGGTGGTGGACGCGCCCGCGATCATCCGCGAGGCCTATGCGACGGGGCGCGGGGCGTTCCGCGTGCGCGCCGCGATCGAGAAGGTGAGCGAGAAGGGCGGCGGATGGCACCTGATCGTCAGCGAAATCCCCTATGGCGTCGCCAAGGGGAAGCTGATCGAGCAGCTCGCCGCGCTGATCGAGGACAAGAAGCTGCCGATCCTGGCGGACGTGCGCGACGAATCGGACGAGCATATCCGCATCGTGCTGGAGCCGCGCAGCCGCACGGTCGATGCGGGCGTGCTGATGGACGGGCTGTTCCGGCTGTCGGACCTGGAAACGCGCGTGCCGCTGAACCTCAACGTGCTCGACAAGGATCGCACCCCGCGCGTCATGTCGCTGCACGAAGCGCTGTCGGCCTGGGTCGCGCACCAGTTCGTGGTGCTGCGGCGGCGGACCGAGCATCGGTTGGGGAAGATCGCCGACCGGCTGGAGCTGGTCGGCGGCTATATCATCGCCTTCCTCAATCTGGACCGCGTGATCGAGATCATCCGCACCGAGGACGAGCCCAAGGCGGTGATGATCGCCGAGTTCCAGCTGACCGACCGGCAGGCGGAGGCGATCCTGAACATGCGGCTGCGCAGTTTGCGCAAGCTGGAGGAGATGGAGCTGACGCGCGAGCGCGACGCGCTGGAGAAGGAGCAGGCGACGCTGACCGCGCTGCTCGCCTCCGAGCAGAAGCAGCGCACGCGGCTGAAGAAGGATTTCGCGAAG
Source organism: uncultured Sphingomonas sp. (assembly GCA_913774925.1). Lineage (GTDB taxonomy): Bacteria > Pseudomonadota > Alphaproteobacteria > Sphingomonadales > Sphingomonadaceae > Sphingomonas. Next base: position 26,915 of record CAJYKB010000098.1, read on the forward strand.
GTTCGCGATCGCTACGGCCCGGCGACGGCGCTGGGCGCGAGGCGGACCCGGATCGAGGAGCGCGCGGCGGCACGCGACATTCCGCTCGAGGCGATGATCGAGCGCGAGCCGGTGACGGTGATCCTGTCGCAGCGTGGCTGGATCCGAGCGATGAAGGGGCATGTCGACCTGTCCGCGCCGGAGACGCTGAAGTTCAAGGAAGGCGACGGCCCCGCCTTCGCCTTCCACGCGCATACCACCGACAAGCTGCTGCTCGCCGCCGCCAACGGACGCTTCTACACGCTGGCGGCGGACAGGCTGCCGGGGGGGCGCGGGTTCGGCGAGCCGGTGGGGGCGACGATCGACCTGGACGGCGGCACCGGGGTCGTCGCGCTGCTGCGCGCAGGTGCGGCGGAGAAGCTGCTGGTCGCGGCGAGCGACGGGCGCGGCTTCATCGTACCGACCGCGGAGGTGATCGCGGAGACGCGCAAGGGCAAGACGGTGATGACGCCGCGGACCGGCGCGAAGCTGACCGTCGTGCGCATCGTCGCGCCCGCCGACGATTACGTCGCGGTGATCGGCGACAACCGCAAACTGGCGATCTTCCCGCTGAACGAACTGCCCGAGATGACGCGGGGGCAGGGGGTGCAGCTGCAACGCTACCGCGACGGCGGGCTGGCCGATGCGCGGACGCTGGTCTTTGCTGAGGGGATCAGCTGGGCGATGGGCGGCGGTAGCGGCCGGACGCGCGTGGAGGCGGACCTGACCCCATGGCGGACCGCGCGCGGGGCGGCGGGGCGGATGCCGCCGACCGGCTTTCCGCGCGACAACCGTTTCTGATGCCTGAGGTATCTGCCGCGCAATGTGCGGCAACGTACCGGTCGAAAAGGTTTGCGTAAGGCGGCCTTAACGCTTGCGGCCTAGAAGCGGTCGGGCATGAGAACCGGATCGACCATATGGGCGGAGCGCGCCGTGCGACCGATCGTGGTCGCACCCGGGCTGTCCGCGAGCGAAGGCGCGCTGGAGCTGGTGCCGATCCCGCTCGCCGTGGCGTGCTGCGTCGGTGGGCGGCTGATCTGGGAGATGTCCAACCGGTCCTTCGCGCGCGCCGTGCTGGAGGGTGAACCGGGGCTGGTCGATGCCGCACTGGCGTTCCTGGGCTCGGGCGAGCCGCGGCTGGAGCGCGACTGGCAGGCGGGCGCCGCGGTCGAGCGACGCCATTATCGTGTCGTCTTCACCCGCATGCGGCACCGCGCCGTGCCGACGTGCATGGTCGCGTTCGTCGATCAGACCGCGGAGGTCCGGACCGAGGACACGCTGCGGCGCGAGATGGCGACCGACAGCCTGACCGGACTGCCCAACCGCGGCGGCTTCACCGATTCGCTGGAGGCGATGATCGCGCAGGGTGCGCGTCGCTGGGCGGTGCTGATGATCGATCTGGAGCGGTTCAGCCGCTTCAACGCCTGCCTGGGGTCGCTGGCCGGTGACGAATTGCTCATCACGGTCGCGCGGCGGATCAAGGGCGCGCTGCGCACGCGCGACGTGCTGGCGCGCACCGGCGGCGACGAATTCGGCGTGCTGCTGTCGATCGACGAGGATTCGCAGGAGGCCGACCACGTCGCGCGGCGCATTCGCGACGTATTGTCGACCCCGTTCCGGCTCAGCGATTACGAAATCCGCATCTCCTGCGCGATCGGCATCGCCTTCGGCGACGAGACGATCGAGGACGGCGAGGATGTGATCCGCCACGCGCAGGTGGCGATGAAGAAGTCGAAGTCCTCCAAGGTGGCGGAGGCGTATCATATCCATTCGCTCGATTCGGCGCGCGAGGAATTCGCGATGGAAACCGCGCTGCGCCGCGCGATCGAGAACGATCAGCTGACCCTGGTCTATCAGCCGATCTGCAATCTCTCGACCGGACGGATCAGCGGGTTCGAAGCGCTGTCGCGCTGGACCGACGAAACCGGCAGGCGCCACGACCCGGCGCGCTTCATCCAGGTGGCGGAGGAATCGGGGCTGATCGTGCCGCTGGGGCGCTGGGCACTCGACACCGCGACGCGCACGCTGGCGCAATGGGATGCGCGCTTCGGGACCGGGGGCACCGGCGTGACGGTCGCGGTCAACCTGTCCGCGATCCAGTTGCAGCGCGACAATATCCCGCAGGCGGTACGCCACGCGCTCGATGCGGCGAACCTGCCGGGCGAGCGGCTGAAGCTGGAACTGACCGAGAGCGCGATCATCGCCGATCCCGACCGCGTCACCCGCGTGCTGATGGGGCTGAAGGAGCTGGGCGCCACGATCGCGATGGACGATTTCGGCACCGGCTTCTCCAACCTGGCGTCGTTGCAGCGACTGCCGATCGACATCCTGAAGATCGATCGCAGCTTCGTGACCGGGCTGCTCCAGGACCGCGACAAGGTGGCGATCGTCCGCGCGATCCTGAGCCTGGCGCAGGCGCTGGGGATGGAGACGGTGGCCGAGGGGATCGAGGCGCTCGACATCGGGCAGACGCTGGCGGCGCTGGGCTGCCACTATGGGCAGGGCTATGCCTATGCCCGCCCGCTCGATGCCGAGGCGGCCTATGCGTTCCTGGTCGAGCGCAACAGCTGATCGGCTTCCTCGTCGGCGATCCGCTCGACACGCGCGGCATCGCTGAACCCCTCCGCGATCCACCGATCCTCCACGCGGCGCAACGTCCGCGCGACATCGGGTCCTCTGGCGATTCCCCGCGCCACCAGCGCGCCACCGCCCAGCGGCAATGACGGCGGCGTCCAGCCGATGATCGGTGCCGGATCTGCCCCGGCGAGCAGCAGTCGATCGAGCGCGACGCCGACACCGACCCGGTAGGCGAGCGCGCGCGCGCCCTCTTCACCCGCGCCGCCGTCCGCCTGAACCAGCCGCTTGCGGTCGTGATTCGACAGCTTCAGCCGCGCGCCCACGCCCTCTGCGGTGCCCGGCGCGATCAGCGCGGCGAGGCGGCGGACCGCATCGGGGGCGACGCCCGCGGCGGCCTCGCGCGCCGCCAGCGTCGCCATGCGGGCGACACCCGCCGCCTCCACCTCCGGCAGGACGGGGCGGAACAGGCCGTGTTCCTGCATCAGCCGCACCACCGGCACCGCGGCCTGCGCCACCAGCAGTTTGAGCAGTTCGGCCGCGATTCGTTCGCGGCTGAGCGCCATCAGGTCATTGGCGCGCGCGATGCAGGCGGCCAGTCCCGCGGGGTCGATCATATGGCCGAAGCGGGCATGGAAGCGGAAGAAGCGCAGGATTCGCAGGTGATCTTCCGCGATTCGCCGGTACGGATCGCCGATGAAGCGGACGCGCCCCGCGTGCAGGTCCGCGAGCCCGTCGAAATAGTCGAATATCTCGCCGCTGAGCGGATCGGCGTAGAGCGCGTTCATCGTGAAGTCGCGCCGCGCCGCATCCTCGCGCCATTCGTCGGTGAAGGCGACGGTGGCGTGGCGGCCGTCGGTTTCTACATCCCGGCGCAGCGTCGTCACCTCGACGACCGTGCCCGCGCTGACCGCCGTCACGGTGCCGTGCGCGATGCCGGTGGGGATCGCCTTGATCCCCGCCGCCTCGAGACGCCGCACGACCTCTTCGGGACGGTGGGTGGTGGCCAGATCGATATCGGCGACGTCGAGACCCAGTAGCGTGTCGCGCACCGCGCCGCCGACATAGCGCGCGTGACCGCCTGCCGCATCGAGCGCGTCGGCCAGTTCCGCCAGCCCGGGGCGCGTCCGCCACGCCGCCATCGGCAGCACGGTCACGCCGCCCATCGCAGCCGCCGCGACAGGTTGACGATCATCCCCGCGGTCGCGCCCCAGATACGGCGGTCCTCCCACAGCATCTCGTAATAGAAGCGCTCCCGCCCCTGCCAGATTCCGGACGCGCGACGGTGGTTCGCCGTGTCGAGCAGGAAGTCGAGCGGCACCTCGAATACGCTGGCGACCTCCGCTTCGCTGGGATGGAGGACCAGATCGGGGGGGACGACGCCGATGACCGGCGTGATGCTGAACCCGGTGCCGGTGCGATAGCGGTCCGACGCGCCGATCACCTCGACCGCGGCCGGGGGTAGTGCGATCTCCTCGTCCGCCTCGCGCAGCGCAGCGGCGACTGCGTCCTCGCCGGGATCGATCCGGCCGCCCGGAAAGGCGACCTGCCCGGCGTGCTTGCGCAGCGTCTCGGTCCGCTGCGTCAGGATGACGCCGGGACGCGCGCGGTCGGTGATCGGCACCAGCACCGCCGCCGCGGCGAGCGTGTCGTGCGCGGGCAGGTCGTCGTTGTCGCCGCTCAGCAGCGCGGTATCATGGTCGGACACCAGGGCGGCGGCCAGCCGCTCCGCCAGCGTCGTCATTCTGCGGGGGCGAACGGGAAGAAGGCCCCCGCGCTCCAAACGCCGGGCGGTTCGGCGCCCTCGGCCAGCGCGCGCTCCGCCAGTTCGTAATAGAGCGCGCGGGTCATCAGCGCCTCCAGCCCGGCGCCGATCGGGCCGCGCACGTGGATGTAGGGATGCGGGCCGTCGTCATGCTCCTCGAAGCGCAGCGGATGCTGCGCGGAGGCGGTGACCAGCTCGCCGGTGTTGAGGCGGAAGGCGAGGGTGGCGTCGCGTCCTTCGCCCTCCACCTTCATCTCCACCGCGACGAAGGGGGCATCCTCCACCGCGATGTCGAGCTTTTCCACCGGGGTGACCAGGACGTAGCCGCCGTCCGGTTCGCGGCGAAGGATGCGGCTGAACGCGCGCACCATCGCCGCGCGGCCGATCGGCGAGCCTTGGTGAAACCACGTGCCGTCGCGCGCGATCCGCATGTCGCTGTCGCCGCAATGATCGGGATGCCAGCGCTCCACCGGGGGCAGGCGGTCGCTGTCGGCCAGCCGCGCGATGTCCGCGACGGTGAGCGTGTCGAAATCGGGGGGCGGCGTCATCGGCATGACGGCGAGGTAGGGAGGCGCGGGCGGCAGGTAAAGGTCGGGGGTCGATCAGGCGGGGGTGGTCGAGCGCGGCTGGATCTCCCCCGCGCCGGCCGGCACGCCCGGCCCGCGCGCCAGCAGGCGGTCGCGCTCGACCGGACCGGGCACGCGCCACAGCGCGGTCGCGTCCGCCGAAAAGCCGAAGAAGCGACCATAATACGGGTAATCGCCGATCAGCATCTGCGACTGCCCCTGCGTATCCGCCGCCGCCAGCGCCGCCGCGGTCAGCCGCCGGCCAAGCCCGCCCTGCTGTCGCGCCGGCTCGACCGCGACGGGGCCGACCATCACCAGCGGCACGAGGCGCCCGTCGTCGCCCGCGAACTGCACCGGCCAGCATTGGATGGTGCCGAGCAGCGTGTCGCCCTCCAGCGCGGCGAAGCTGAGCGACGGGATCGCGGCCGTCCCCGCGCGCAGGCGATAGGCGGTGCGCGTGTGTCGCCCGGGACCGAAGGCGCGGTCGAGCAACCGCTCCACCGCGTCGTGCGCCACCCTGTCGATCGGCACCAGTCCGTCCATCGCGTCCCTCGCATCCCGATCACCGGCCGGCTCCGGAGCGCGCGCCCTTAGGGGCAGGGCGGCGGACTGACAATGGCGTCGCAGTTGCCACTGCGGCCTCCGTCGCCTAGGGTCCAGCCCCATAACTGACAACGGCCGGGACGGAGCCGAATTTGGTGCCAGGCTAGGAGCAAGGAGGGAGCGATGCTGTCGCATCGTGACCGACGCGCGACGCCGCATGGCACCAAATCCGGCCCGCCGCGAAGCGGTCGCCCGGAGCATCCCGCCGGACGGCGTCGCTTGCTTGCGCGTGGCTCAGCCACGTGTCTGCGCCGCACTCCTTGCCGGCGGGATGCTCCGGGCGATCACGGCCATTGGCAGTTTTGGGGCTGGACCCTAGCCGGGCGGGTAGTGAACGGGTGGGACGATCGTCATGAAGCTGTACGATAGCGGGTGGGCGCCAAGCCCCCGGCGGGTGCGCATCTTCCTCGCGGAGAAACGGATCGAGGTGCCTCGCGTACCCGTCGACCTGAACCGCAACGAGCAGCTGGGCGCCGACTATCTCGCGGTCAATCCGCGCGGAACGGTGCCGGCGCTGGTGCTCGACGATGGCGAGGTCATCAGCGAATCGCACGCGATCTGCCGCTTCCTGGAGGCGCTGCACCCGGAACCCGCGATGTTCGGCACCCGCCCGATCGAGATCGCGCGAATCGAGGAATGGACGCGGCGGATCGAGGAAACCGGCTATGCCGCGGCGGTCGATGCCTTGCGCAACGGCCATCCCGCGCTGGCCGATCGTGCGCTGCCGGGGGCGGACGGTGCGGTCCCGCAGATCCCGGCCCTGGTGGAGCGGGCGCAGGTCCGCTGGGGGCGCTTCGTCCGCATGCTCGACGAACGGCTTGCAGCGGTCGAGTGGATCGCGGGCGCGGCCTTTTCCTATGCGGACATCATGGGGATGACCTCGATCGACCTTGCCGCGCGCAGCAAGCTGTCGATTCCCGACACGGCGACGCATCTGCGCCGCTGGTACGCCGCCGCCGCCGCGCGTCCGAGTGCCGCGGCATGACCGCCGATACGCTGGAGTTGGAGGTCCACGACCTCGTCGTGCAGGTGCTGACCGGCATCTATTCCGAAGAGACGCACCTGCCGCAGCCGTTGCGCATGTCGCTGACCGTACTGCTCGACGCGCCGGCGCGCTTTGCGCCTGACACGCCGCTGGAGGCGTCGAAGAACTATCTCGACCTGAAGCATGCCGCGACCGCGGCGCTGGCGACCGCGGGGCATTTCACGCTGATCGAGGCGGTCGCGGATCACATCGCCGAGACGCTGTTCCTGCAGGACCGGCGCGTGCAGCGCGTGAAGGTGAAGATCGTCAAGCTCGCCATCGCGGAGGACGGCGAGGCGATCGGCATCACGCTGGTGCGGCACCGGCGCTGACAGCGGTGACAGAATCTGCGCCGTTCATGGCGCGCGCCGTCCCATTACGGCACGGTCCGAGCGCGCCGATCACGAACGCATAATCCTCGCGCGCCATCTGCGCATCGCTGTCGGACAGCGCGGCGGTGCTTCGATCGGGCAGGGCGGGGGGCAGTGCGCAGGCGAGGCGATACCATAGCAACGTGTCACGCGTCGGTGCCGCGGCGGCATCGTCGATGATCTCGCTCAGCGCCACCGACCAGCGTGGCTGCTCGCCCGGACGGCGCAGGATCGACAGGGCGGCGGGGCGGTCGCCCTGCGTGGTCAGGAAGATCTGCGTCTCGCCCTCGCCGGGCAGTGCGCCGGGGACGTGGAAGGCGTTGCGCACGCCCGTCACGACCGGCGGCGCGTCGGGGGCGGCGGCCTCCTGTGCGATGCGGCGCGCCAGCGATTCGAGCGCGGGCGACCAGCTTCGCTGCGCCTCGGGGGTGACCAGCTGTACCTGATCGGGACGCCCCGCCACGGGGCGCGCGAAGGCCAGGACGCGCTGCTTCTTCAGATTCGGGGTGCGTCCGCGCCAGTCGGGCGCGACATCGACCAGCCAGCCGACCCGCGGCGGGATCGCCCCCGTCCCGCGGACCAGCGCGATCACATCGCCCTCGACATAGAAGCGCGTATGCCCGGGGGCGACGCCCGCCGCCTCCGCGCCCTTGATCTTCGCGGTGGAGCGGATCGTCGCGTCGACGACCATCGGGCTTTGCAGCACCAGATCGGCGGTCTCCGCATAATCGGGCGCCGGGGCCACCGCCACGGCCGGCGCGGACGGTTGCTGCGCCGCGACGGGGAGGGGGGCGACCGCGGGAATCGCGGCGAAAAGGAAAAATCGGCAGGCGGTCTGGCGGACGGGTGAGGTCATCGGCTCGGCCTACGTCAACGGACATGAACGATACAGAAATAAATCTGCCGCCGTTCGATTGTACGTTTGTTGCGCCCGACAAAGCGTTTGCGTCGCCAAAGGGTGCGCGATAGGACTCGCCGGTCTGTGGCCTACCCACATGGGTGCTGCGGAAAGGTAAACAACCCGGTCGGATTGTTCGATCCGACCACCCACAGGGCCGCAGGATGAGGGAGTTTCGTTGCTGAATGGCCTATTCTGACCAGAAGATGAGCGGAGGCAAGATCGGCGCGCTGGTGATCGTCGCGCTGATCCACGTCGCTCTCGGCTATGCCTTCGTGACCGGCCTCGCGACCAACTTCGTCAAGAAGCAGGTCGAGAAGCTGAACACGTTCGACGTGGAAGAGCCGCCACCCCCGCCGCCCGATGAGCCGCCGCCCCCGCCGCCGGACGTCCCGATGACGCCTCCGCCGGTCGTGTCGCCGCCGCCGATCGTGCAGAATCCCAACCCGCCGCCCGTGGTGATCGCCACGGTGCCGACGCCGCCGCCGGTCTTCGTGCCGTCGCCGGTCGTTGCGCCCCCTGCGCCGCCGCCCGCTCCCCCGGCTCCGCCGGTGGTCAGCAAGGCTGCGGGTGCGAAGGGCAATCCGGCCGACTGGATCACGCAGGACGATTATCCGCCCAGCTCGATCCGTGCGGAAGAGGAAGGCACCACCGCGATCACCTGGACCATCAATACCCAGGGTCGTGTCGAGAACTGCCGCGTGACCGCGTCGAGTGGTTCGTCCGCTCTCGACCAGGCAGCCTGCCGGGCGCTCCAGCGCCGGGCGCGCTACTCGCCGGCGGTCGATGCGGCTGGCAATCCGATCGCCACGACGCAGTCGCGCCGTGTCGTGTGGAAGCTGCCGCAGAACTGACGCGCTGCGTGATCTGAACCGAACGATACGAACCAAACTATTCCAGTCAGAGGACTAACCGAATGCTCACCACCATTCTCGCCGCAGCGGCGCCGGCCGCGGCCAAGGGCGACAACCCGTACGGCCTGATCCCGGCGCTCCGCGAGGGCGGCCTGATCTCGCAGACCGTGTTCGCGATCCTGGTGCTGATGTCGATCATCAGCTTCTACATCCTGTTCTCGAAGCTGTTCGAGCAGCAGAAGATCATCAACCAGGCGAAGCGCGTCCGCGCGCAGTTCTGGAACAGCACCTCGCTGCGCGAAGGCTCGGCGAAGCTGGAGAAGAACTCGGCCTACAAGCAGCTGGTCGACGACGGCCTGGCCGCCCAGGAGCAGCACTCGAAGCTGACCGATCCGGTCGAGGCGCATGACTGGCTGCATGGCTCGCTGGCGCGTTCGGAAGCCGCGATCAACTCGAAGCTGGGCGGCGGTCTCGCCTTCCTGGCGACCGTGGGCGCGACCTCGCCGTTCATCGGTCTGTTCGGTACGGTTATCGGCATCTACCGCGCGCTCATCAAGATCGGTTCGGCCGGTCAGGCATCGATCGACGCGGTCGCCGGCCCGGTCGGTGAGGCGCTCATCATGACCGCGCTCGGTCTCGCCGTGGCGGTGCCTGCGGTGCTCGGCTACAACTGGCTGATCCGTCGCAACAAGGTCGTCGCCGAGCAGCTGGCGTCTTTCTCGAACGACCTGCACGGCTATATGGTCTCCGGCGGCGCGCTGAAGCCGGTTGC
>CAJYKB010000099.1 GCA_913774925.1 uncultured Sphingomonas sp.
GTGGTGTGGCAATATATTCCGGCGGCGGGACGCGAGCGGATCCGTGCGGCGATGGCGGCGGCGGGCGCGAGGGCGACGCGCGAGCGGCCGCTCGCTTGGGTGATGATGGAGCCCAACCGCGACCTCCACCGGCACGAGGTGCGGGTGCAATGCTGGCCATCCCGCGAGCCGATGGCGCTGGTCGCGCTGACGCACGCGCATGGTGCGTGGGTGGAGGGGCTGTCGCCGCCCTACGAGACGCGCGACTATGTCATGCGGCGCGGCGCGTATGAGTAAGGCGCGGGGTGCCGCGCGGCTGGCGAGCGCGCTGCAACACGTGCTTCCTGTTCCCCGGCGGAGGCGAGACCTTTGCGAAACTCTTGAATGTGCTCCTGCGTAGGCAGGAGCCCAGGGTTGCCGGTCCCATAAGGCGTTGTTCTGTTTGATGCTGGGCTCCTGCCTTCGCAGGAGCGCGGCGTATGTGAGGCGCCGCCCAGGCCTTTTGCAAAGGTCCTCGCCCGCGCCGGGTGCCGCGCTACCCCTCCACCCCCGCGTCCTCGCGTTCCAGGGCGGTCAGGAAGCGGTCGGCCCACCAGGTGACGTCGGTTTCCTGCACCCCGGCCATCAGGCGTCGCCACCGCGCGATGCGTTCGTCGCGCGACATGCGCAGCGCCTGGAAGATCGCGTCGGACACCTCCTCCGCGCTATACGGATTGACCAGCAGCGCGTCGGTCATCTGCTCCGCCGCGCCCGCGAAGCGCGACAGCACCAGCACGCCGGGATCCTCCGGGTCCTGCGCCGCGACATATTCCTTCGCCACCAGGTTCATCCCGTCGCGCAGCGGCGTCACCAGCCCGATCTTCGCCGCGCGGTAGATGCCCGCCAGCTGGTCGCGCGGATAGCCTTGGTTCACGTAACGGATCGGCACCCAGTCGACATCGGCATATTCGCCGTTGATCCGCCCCGACAGTCCCTCCAGCGACTGGCGGATGCGCTGGTAGCTTTCGACCGACACCCGGCTGGGCGGCGCGATCTGGAGCAGGAAGACTTCCTTGCGCTCCTCGGGATGCTCGATCAGGAAGCGTTCGTAGCCGAGGAAGCGCTCCTCCAGCCCTTTGGAATAGTCGAGCCGGTCGACGCCGACGATCATGTCGCGCCCCGTCGCCGAATCGCGCATCCGGCGATAGGCGAGCCGTGCGGGCACGCTCTTCGACATTTCCGCGAACGCCGCGGCGTCGATCCCGATCGGGCAGGCCATCAAACGGACCGAGCGGTCGCCGAACCGCGCCACGCCGTCCTCGATCGTGGCGTCCATCTCGTGCCGGGCGAAGTCGCAGAAGGATTCCAGCCATTCCTCGGTATGGAAGCCGATCAGGTCGTAGGCGAACAGCGCCTCCACCAGTTCGCGCGCGTTGGGCAGCGTCGCCAGCAGGCGACGCGGCGGCCAGGGGATGTGGAGGAAGAAGCCGATCCGGTTCCGGCACCCGCGCGCGCGTAGTTCCGCGCCGAGCGGGAACATGTGATAGTCCTGGATCCAGACGACGTCCTCCGGCTCGATCAGCGGGCGGACGGTGTCGGCGAAGCGCTGATTGGTGCGCTGATACCCGCCCGCGAACTCGCGCTCGTACTCGGCGAGGTCGATGCGATAGTGGAACAGCGGCCAGAGAGTGCGGTTGGCGTAGCCGTCGTAATATTCCTGGACGTCCTGCTCCTCCAGGTCGACCGTCGCGGTGGTGACGCCGTCGTTGCGCTGGAAGTTGATGTGGCCGGTGAACTCGCCGGTCTGCTCGCCCGACCAGCCGAACCACAAGCCGCCGCGTTCGCGCAGCGCCGCCGCCATCGCCACCGCCAGCCCGCCCTGCGCCCCCGAGGTCGATCCGTTGGGGGCGCTCACGCGATTGGAAATGACGATCAGTCGACTCAACGAATATGACTCCACGGTTTGCTCAACATGCTGGCGCAGTTGATCATGCCGACCAGCGAATAGGTCTGCGGGTAATTGCCCCACAGCTCACCCGTGGTCGGATCGATGTCCTCCGACAGCAGCCCGGCAGCGGTGCACCGGTACAGCATCTCTTCGAACAACACGCGCGCCTCGTCGCTGCGCCCGGTTAGGAATAACGCCTCGATCAGCCAGAAGGTGCAGAAATTAAACGCGGTTTCCGGCAAACCGAAATCATCCTCGGTATCGTAGCGCAGCATCGTGGAGCCGCGCCGCAGCCCCTTCTCGATCGCGGTCAGCGTATCGATGAAGCGCGGATCGTCCGCCGAGAGGAAGCGCAGGTCGAGCAGTTGGAGCACGCTGGCGTCCAGATCGTCGCCGCCGAAGGTCGCCGACATGCGCCGCGTATCCTCGCGCCAGGCCGCGCTCTCGATCCGCTGGCGGATGGTGTCGGCGCGCTCGGCCCACAGCTTCTGCCGCTCGGGCAGGTTCAGCTTGCCCGCCGCATTGGCGAGCCGGTCGCACGCCGCCCAGCACATCGCGCTGGAATAGGTGTGGACGCTCTGGCGCGTGCGCAGCTCCCACAGCCCGGCGTCGGGCTGATCGTAATAGGCCCAGGCGCGGTCGCCGACGCGTTCGAGCGATTCGAAATCCTCGATCCCCGCCGGCCGGAACAGCCGCTGGTCGAAGAAGGCGTGGACGCTGCAGAGCACGATCTGGCCGTAAGCGTCGTGCTGGATCTGCTCGGCGGCCTGGTTGCCGACGCGCACCGGCCCCATGCCGCGATAGCCGGGCAGGTCGGGGGCGACGCGTTCGGGCAGCTTGGGCTCGCCCAGCACGCCGTACAGCGGCTGGATATGGCTGGCGGCGTCGCCGTGCGTCGCCTCGTCGACGATGTTGCGCAGATAGCCGAGATACCCCTCCAGCACGTCGAGCGCGCCGAGCCGGTTGAGCGCCTGCACCGTGTAATAGGCGTCGCGGATCCAGCAGTAGCGATAGTCCCAGTTGCGCTGCGACCCCGCGTGTTCGGGGACCGAGGTGGTCAGCGCGGCGACGATCGCGCCGGTTTCCTCATGCTGGCACAGTTTCAGCGTGATGGCGCAGCGGATGACGACCTCCTGCCACTCCAGCGGCACGGCGAGGCCGCGCACCCACGCCTGCCATTCCTGCGTCGTGCGATACAGCATCAGGTCGAGCGTGCTGGCGAGATCGCCTTGGAAGCTCTCGTCCGGGCCGAGGAAGAAGTGGAGCGGCCCCTCGACCCGGAAGGAGCGTTCCTCGCGCACCATCGCGATCGGGGCGGTGGTGGTGAGCCGCAGCGACAGCGTGTCGAGCAGCAGCCGCAGGTGGTTGGACCCGCCGATCTGCTCGCGGCAGCCGCCGCCCCAGCCGCAGGTCGGGCGCAGCGACACGCGCACCCGCGGGCTGCCCGCGACCGGGCGCACGATCCGCGCAAAGGCGACGGGGCGATAGGTCCGCCCCTCGCGCTGGAAGCGCGGGCAGAAGTCGATCACCTCGATCGCGCCGCCGTGTGCGTCGGTGTGGCGGGTGACCAGGATGGGGGTGTTGCGGATATATTCCTGCTCGACCGACACGCCGTCCTCCAGCGTGATGCCCCAATAGCCCGCGGTCGGCTTCTCCCCGTTCAGCAGCGCGGAGAAGAGCGGGTCGCCGTCGACGCGCGGCACGCAGCCCCAGACGAAGCGCCCGGTACGGTCCACCAGCGCACTCACCTGGCAATTGCCGATCGGCCACAGGTCCAGCGTCGTCGTCATCGTGCCTCCCGGGAAATGGTGTCGAGCCAGGCGAGCGCGGCGGCGACGTCGTCGACGCGGTAGCCGGCAGCGGTGTCGCGGGGCGGACCGACCAGAACGCCCGCGCCGCCCAGCGCACGCGCGGCACGAAACCCGGCTTCGTCGGTCACATCGTCCCCCATGAACACAGGACGCGTATCACGACGTGCCGGTTCCGCCATCAGCAGCTCGACCGCGGCGCCCTTGTCGCGCCCCTTCAGCCGCAGCTCGACCACCATCTTGCCGTGCTGGACGATCAGGTCGTGCGCCGCGGCGAGCCCGTCGGCGAGCGCGGCGGCGTCCTCCCCGGCCTCGGGCGCGCGACGGTAGTGGAGGCCGATGCCGAACGGCTTGTCCTCCACCAGCAGCCCGGGATGGGCGCGCGCGAGCGCGTGGGCGGCGTCGAGCGCGGTGTCGAGCGACGGCGGGCGGTCGGGGGCGGTGACGGTGCCGTCGACATGCGCGATCTCCAGCCCGTGGCTGCCCGCGACCGGCCAGATTGCGGGGGCGAGCAGCGCGCGCACCTCCGATACGGGGCGGCCGGTGACGATCGCGACGCGCCCGTCGAGCCGCTGCGCCAGCCGCTGGAGGAGCGCGGGGACGCGCGCGGCGACCTCCACCGCGTCGGGGGTGTCGGCGATCTCCACCAGCGTGCCGTCGAAGTCGACGAACAGGCTGGCGCCGGCGAGCAGGTCCGGCGGGGGCGGGGGGAGGGTCGGGTGCGACATACGCCGCTACGTGGCGCGGCGCGGCGCGGGGTGCAACCGGTGGCGTCGTGCGTCACCCGTTCGTCTCGAGCAGGGATCGAGCCGGCCGAGAGCCCGTGTCGAGAGATATGCGCGACGTGGCGGCCTCTCGATAGGCCGTCTCGACAGGCTCGACGGCTACTCGAGGCGAACGGCGGGGGCTTACCCCAGCGTCGAGACGTCTACCGTCAGCCGCGGCGGTGTGTGCGTGGCCTCGGTGGGCGCCACCAGCACCCCGCTGCGCCAGCGCTCATAGGCGGTGAAGAAATCGGTGAAGGGCCGCTCCAGCCGCGCCAGCCGGTCGGTGGCGAAGGCGGGGAGCGCGTCGGGCGCGACGGTCTGCGCATCCGCCAGCACCTGCGCGGCGGCGGCACAGAAGCCGTCGCGCGCGAAATCCTGCGCGAAGAAATTGTAGAGCCGGGTCGCCTGGTCGTCGTAGCGGTCGCGCCAGTCGCCGCCACCCGCTTGCGTCTCGCGTTCCAGCGCGGTCTGCGCGCTGGCGAAGGCGGTCTTCTGCCGGGTGAGCAGCGCGTTATACTCCGCGACCATCGTCGCTTCCTGCGTGCCGCGACAGGCCAGCGCAGCGACGTTGAGCGCGCTTCTGAGGTGCCAGACCGCGCCGGCGGGCGTCAGGTTGCGGTTGGGCGTCGCCCAGCTGCCGTCGGAAAGGCGCGCGGGGATCGCCATGCCGGGGCGTCCGCCCGCTGGCATCGGGGCGGGGGTCAGCAGCACCGGCGGCGGGGCGGGGGGCACGACCAGCGGCGGCGCCTTCGCGCACGCGGCCACGACCAGCAACGCCGCAAGCGGCCACCAACGCTTCACCATGACCACCCCCTTCATACGCTGCGGGCATGGCCCCAGCGTCTAGGCAGGTGGTGAACCCCGCGGCAACCCTGTTGGTTCAGGGTCGTGAGGTTCAGGGCAGCAGGGTTCAGGCGGCGCGGCGCTGCATGCCCGAGAGCAGGTCGCGCGCGGCGCGCTGCGCGTTGGCGATCTCCCGCGCGGTCATGTCCTCGGAGATTTCGGCGCGCGCGGTCAGTGCGGCCTCGACGCCGCGGACGGCGGCGAGGTTGAACCATTTGTGCGCCTCGACCAAGTCGAACGCGGCCCCGGCGGTGCCGGTGGAATAGGCCACGCCCAGATCGTAGGCGGAGTCGCCGCAACCGCGGCAGGCATCGGCGATGCGGCGGTCGAGCAGCGCGGTATCGATGTGCGTTACCATGTCGAGAAACCCTGTTGATCCATTTCTGGACCCCGGGTTTCGCGCATGCGCCCTCACCAAATGGTTAACCGGACCACAATCGTTTCTTACAATTATTTGTTACGATAACGGATCGACGGAAAGGTTGTCGATCAATCGCGTATGCCCGATCCGCGCCGCCGCCAGCAGTTGCCGGCGCCGTCCGGGCGCGGGGTCCGTCGCCAGCGTCTCGGCATCGACGAGCGAGACGTAATCGACCGCGAAGCCCGCCGCGGTGAGCGCCGCGGTCGCATCCGCCAGCGCCTTCGCCACGTCGCCGCCGCCCAGGATCGCGCGCGCCGCGACGCCCAGCGCGCGGGGGAGCGCCACCGCCTTCTGCCGCTCGTCGGGCAGCAGGTAGACGTTGCGCGACGACAGCGCCAGACCGTCGTCCTCGCGCTGCGTCGGCACGCCGGTGACATGGATGTCGAAGTCGAGGTCGGCGACCATCCGGCGGATCACCGCCAGCTGCTGGAAATCCTTTTCGCCGAAATAGGCGCGCGCCGGGCGAATCTGGTTGAAGAGCTTCGCGACGACGGTCGCCACGCCGTCGAAATGGCCGGGGCGTGCCGCGCCGTCCAGCCCCTCGCTCACCCCCGCGACCGAGATGTTGGTCGCGAAACCGTCGGGGTACATCGCCTCCAGCGGGGGCAGCCACAGCATGTCGCAGCCCGCATCGGTCAGCATCGCGATGTCGCCGGTCTCCTTGCGCGGATAGCGCGACAGATCCTCGTTCGCGCCGAACTGCTTCGGGTTCACGAAGATCGACGCCACGACGCAGGCGCCGGGCCGCCGCGCGGCCTCCACCAGCGCGATGTGCCCCGCGTGCAGCGCCCCCATCGTGGGGACCAGTGCGACCTCTCGCCCTTCCGCGCGCGCTGCCCCCAGCGCCTCGCGCAAGGCGGCGAGCTCCCGATATACTTCCACCCGTTACCCCCGGCATTACCACTCGAAACTCGCGGCGGCGCGTTCTATGATCGCGACCAAGGGCAGGCAATCAGGGATGCGACGAATTGTCGGAAAGTGTGCCGAAGACGCACGTGATCGTGTTCGCCAACGAGAAGGGCGGCACGGGTAAGTCGACCACCGCGGTCCATGTCGCGATCGCGCTGGCGGCGAAGGGCGCGCGCGTCGCGTGCATCGACCTGGACCACCGCCAGCGCACGCTGGGCCGCTACCTCGACAATCGCGAGGCGACCGTGGCGCGCTCGGGCATCGACCTGCCGACGCCGCGGCACGAAACCGGCGACGGGCGCGCGGACGGCAATTTCCCCGGGCTGTTC
>CAJYKB010000100.1 GCA_913774925.1 uncultured Sphingomonas sp.
GGTGACGGCCGATTAAGTCGTCATCCCGGACTCGATCCGGGATCCCGCTTCTTTGGTGACGTGGCGGAAGAAGCGGGACCCCGGCTCAAGGCCGGGGTGACGGTTGCGGGTCGGGATGAACATTTACCCCACTCCGTCATCCCCGCGTTTGCGGGAATGACGGAGTGGGGGTGGGGAGGGGACGGTGCCCCTCCCGGCCTCCATCAGAAGCCGCGGCGCAGCGTTACGAACCACTGGCGGGGGGCGCCGGCGAGCAGTGTCTGGTTGTCGCCGCTGGCGGTGTAGCCGTTGGTGCCGATGGTGGAGATGTACTTCCTGTCGGTCAGGTTGGTCACGCTGCCCTCGATCGCGACGCCGCGGAAGAAGCCGAAGCCGTCGCCGAAGCGGAAGCCGATGCTGGCGTCCACCAGCACGCGGCCCGCGACCGACTGATCGTTCAGATAGGTGAAGTAGCGCTTCGACATATAGTCCGCGCCGACGCGGCCGAACACGCGGCTGTCGTCATAGACCAGTTCGCCCTTCGCCATATGCTCGGGCGTGTCGACCACGATCTTGCCGCGGGTCGCGGTCAGGACGGTGCCGGCGGCGTCGACGACGTTGTCGCGGTAGGTCGCCTTGTTATAGGAATAGCTGGCGAAGGCGGTCAGCGGCCCCATGATGCGGTAGAAGGCCGACAGCTCGCCGCCGTAGCTCTCCACGTCGCCGGCGTTGTTGAGCGTCGGCGGATTGCCCTGGATGCCCGAGCCGTTGGCGAAGACCAGCAGGCGGTCCGAGAAGTCGATGTAATAGCCCACCGCCGACAGCTGCCACCCGCCGCTGCGGAGGCGGATGCCGCCCTCGACCGTCTTCGAGGTCTCCGGGCGCAGCGTCGAGCGGATCGCGTCGAAGCCGGCCTGCGTCGTCGCGAACGGTCCCGAGGTCGCCGAGGAGACGAAGGCGCGCATGTTCTCCGAATAGCTGGCGAACAGCTCCGCCCCGCCGGCCAGGTCGAACACCGCCCCGACCTGCGGCAGGAACCAGTCGCGCGCGCGAATCTTGCCCGACACCAGCGAGCCGGTGAGCAGCGTCGCGCTGTTGTCGACCTGCATCCCCTTCCACCCGCCGCTGAGCGTCAGCTGGCCAAGCTTGAGCGTGTCGGCGACGTGATACTGGATGGTGTCGGTGTCGTAATTGCCGTTCCACTGGGTGAAGAAGGGGTTCGACTGGAAATCGCGCGCGTTGCGGTTGGGGGTGCTGGCGCTCGTCATGCCGTAGAAGCGGCGCGCCTGAAGGAACGTGTTCGTCTCCAGCCAGCCGCCGACCTCGATCCGGTTCGCGCCCGTCTCCAGCGCGACCGACGTGGTGTTGCCGGCGCGGCGGATGCGATATTCGGTGGTGCGGAACGACAGCGGCGATCCGCTCGCCAGCGGCTGGCCGTTGGCGTCGGGCGCGCCCGCCGGGGTGGGGACATAGGGTGTGATCCACGAACCCTGGCCCTTGTTGCGGTGGACGTAGCTGGTCGAGACGACCGACAGCATGTCGTTCAGCCGCGCATCGACGGTGAACCCGCCGAGCCAGTCCTGCCGCACGCCGGCGGCGTCGTAATAGACGTCGTCGACGGCGCCGATGCCGGAGGGATACGCCGTGCCCGACTGGTACGCCTGCGCGATCTGGAGCGCGAGCGGATAGTTGTTGCTGATATTGTCGTTGGTCAGCCCGCGGCGACGGATGATGTCGTAGCTGAGATCCTGATAGTCGTTCTCGCGCCGGTCGGAGAAGTTCAGGAAGGCGGTGATCGCGCCGCGCTCACCCAGATCCTTCATCAGCTTGCCGTTGGCCTGATGCTGAATCTGCTTGCCGAAGCCCTTCCACTTGTCGGTCTTCAGGAAGCCGTAGCTGAGATAGCCCTTGAGCCCGTCGGCGATGTCGCCGCTGTCGGCGCGGACGAAGGCGCGGTACGTCTCGTCGCTGCCATAGGTGCCGCTGGCGACGAGGTCGGCGACGTCGGACGGCTTGCGGCTGACGAACTGGAGCGTGCCGCCCAGATTGCTGGTCGAGGCGGTGCCGAGCGCGCCGGCACCCTGCGCGACGGTGGTGCTGGCGATATTCTCCGAGATGATCGCGCGGCTGATGTG
Organism: uncultured Sphingomonas sp.; assembly: GCA_913774925.1. GTDB lineage: Bacteria > Pseudomonadota > Alphaproteobacteria > Sphingomonadales > Sphingomonadaceae > Sphingomonas. The sequence goes on from CAJYKB010000100.1 coordinate 2,115, forward strand.
CAGGCCATTGACGTTGCCATAGCTCATGTCGCCGAGCGGCACGCCGTCAAGCGTGAAGCCGAGCTGGTTCTGGTTGAACCCGCGCAGGCTGATGCGCGTCGACCATTCGTACGCGCCGAAGGCATCGGCCGACTGAAAGTTGACGCCGGGCAGCTTCGACACCGCCTTCAGCGGCGAGGTGCCGGGCGTGAGGCGCTCCAGATCGGCGGCGGTGACGGTCTGCACCTGCCGCGCCTGGCCGAAGCCGAGGACCACGATGTCGCTGCCGTCCTCCGGGATCGGCTGATCGGGGGCGGTGCGGTTGATGTCGGCGGCGGTCGCCGGCGCGGGAGCTTCCTGCGCCAGCGCAGGCGCGGCGGCGATCAGCAGCGTGGCGGCCCCGGCGAGGAGCGTGAACTTCGACGTCATGATGGTCATTTCCCCCTTGGTCGGGGGCGCACTGCCGCACGGTAGGGACAGCGCGATGACGGTTCGATTGCGGAATGAGGACAGGCGGCGGTTGTTGCCGCCGGCCGTCACGATGTCGCCGAGTTCATACCGTCGGCGGGCGGCGGTGATTGGCCGATGAGGCGGGACAGGTCGCGTAGCGCGCGCAGCATGGCGATGCCGTTGGGGCCGGCGATGTAGCGCGGCTCCCAGTCGGGGGCGAACTTCTCCTTGTAGGTGCGCAGCCCGCGGAAGCCGTACAGCCGCTCGCCGTGGTGGAAGATCAGCGCCGCGGCGCGTGCCCAGGCGGGGGCGAGGCGGCGCCCCTCGATCCCCGAGAGCGGCGCGATGCCGAGCGAGAAGCGGACGAAGCGCTCCGCCTGCGCCCAGCGCAGGATGTTGACGAAGAGGAAGTCCATCGTGCCCGAGGGCGCATCGTCGCGGTGGCGCATCAGGTCGACCGACACCTCCTGCCGCTCCGCGGTCCGCCAGATGTTGGCGAAGGCCATGACCCGGCCGTCGACGCGCGCGACCGCCATGTCGAAATGCGACAGATAGGCCGGATCGAAGCGGCCGAGGCTGAAGCCCTTTTCCGCATGGCCCTTGGCGCGCATCCATTCGTCGGAGATCGCCGCGAGGTCGTCCATCATCGCAGGGACGTCGGCGGCGGGGACGATCTCGAACGCCAGCCCCTTGCGCGCGGCGGCGCGTTCCGACTTGCGCAGCGAGCGCAGCGCCGGGGTTTCCAGCGTGAAGGTCGCGAGGTCGAGCACCGCTTCCTCGCCATATTTGATGATCTGCAACCCCATGCCGATCGCAAGGTCGAGCACCGGGGCGGTGATCTGATAGAGCAGGAGCCGCCCCTGCGCCTCGTCCGCCAGCTCGCGCATGCGCCACAGCAGCGACGGCCAGGCGGCGGGGTCGCCGACGGGGTCGCCCATCACGATCCAGCTGGTGCCGCGGCGCTGGTACATCAGCATCGCGTCGCCGTCGTCGGCGAGCAGGAAGCGCTTGTCGCCGGTGAGCGCCAGCATCGCATCGGTCCGTTCCGCCAGCGCCAGGATGCGATCGACCGCGGCCGGGTCGGCGGGCTGCTGCGGGGGGATGCGCGCGGGGCCGAGCCAGCGCCATACCGCGACGCCCGAGAGCAGCACCGCCGCCGCGAGCGTCGCGCGCAGGAAGCGCGGGGCGTCGCCGCGCCACGCGAAGTCCCACCACAGATCGTCGGCATAGGGAATGCGGCGATAGGCGAAGAAGCCGGCCCAGGTCGCCGCGACCAGCGATACCGCGACCGTCGTCAGCCACGCGCCCGACAGCGGCGTGCGCACCAGCGCGGTGCGGCGATAGAAGGCGCCGCGCGTCCATTGCAGCAAGGCGGCGAGGGTGAGGCAGACGATCGCCTCCTCGTAATCGATCCCCTTCGCCAGCGAGAAGATCGCGCCGCTTACGAGCAGCGCGCGCGTGGCGACGAAGGCGCCGTCGAGCCGGCGGTAGAGCCCGGGCGCCAGCAGCAGCAGCCCGGTGCCGACCAGGCTGGCGGCGATATGGCTCGCCTCGATGAAGGGGAGCGGCACGATCCGCGACAGCACCCCCATGCGCGCGTGGAGCGCAGGCAGCGATCCCGACAGCAGCAGCATCGCCCCGCCGATGAAGGTCGCCGCCGACAGCGCGAGCGGCGCGATCCCGCCCGCGGCGTCGCGGCCCTCCCGCAGCAACCGCGCGGGCAGGGCGCGGCGCGCCGATCCCTCGCGCCAGGCGAGGATCGCGACCGCAACCGCCAGCGGCAGCAGGTAGTAGATCAGGCGATAGGCGATCAGCGCCGCGAGCACCGTCACGCGGTCGCCCGGGATGACCGCGAGCAACACCGCCTCGAACACGCCCAGCCCGCCGGGTACGTGCGTCACCACCGCGGCAACGATGCCGAGCGCATAGGCGAGCACGAACGCGGGCAGCAGCGACGGCGCGGCATCGGGCATCAGCACGAACAGCGCGGCGGCGGCGGTGCTGGTGTCGAGCAGGGCGATGCCGATCTGCGCCAGCGCCTGCCGCCCGGTCGGCAGCGGCAACGTCAGCCGCCAGACGCGCAGCGGCTGCCGCGCACGACCGCACGCGATCACCAGCGCCGCCGCCAGCGCGACGACCGCCACGCCCAGCGACCTCGCCGGCCCCTCCGGCAGCGCGACGCCGGCAAGGTCGATCGCGCCGTCACGCAGCGCAAGCGCGATCCCCGCGACGGTGACGATCCCGATCCAGAAGGTCGCACTGGCGATCGCGATGACGCGCGCGACGTCGGGTCCGTCCAGCCCGGCGCGCGAATAGATGCGATAGCGCGCGGATCCGCCGGTCAGCAGCGACAGCCCCAGATTGTGGCTGAGCGTGTAACTGGTGAAGGACGCCAGAGCGGCGGTGCGCCACGGCAGTGGACGCCCGATGACGCGCAGCGCCAGCCAGTCGTAGAGCGTCAGCGTCAGATAGCTGAGTGCGGTGAACACCATCGCCGCGGCCAGCCGCGCGTTCGGCAGCGAACGGATGGCGTCGCGGACCTGATGGAAAGTCAGCTCGCGCGTCACCGCCTCCATCGCGGCGAAGCCGAGTGCCACGAGCAGCAGCATCGCCGCCGCGGACAGCAGGCGGCGATGGCGGCGGATCAACGCCATCAGGTCATTCATGCGGCAGGCGCTCGATCCGCTTCCACATCTGCGCCTTGCAGATCAGCCCGCCGAGGATGCAACCCTTCAGCTTCATCGTGTTGGCGTCGACCTGTTCGATCTTCGAAAAGAAGCGCTTGTTCATGTCGGGAACGAAGACGGTGCCCTGCCAGCCGCCGCTGCCATCGGCGCGGTAATCCTCCAGCAGCGGGGTGCCGACCAGCCGCGTCACACCGCCGTCGCGCGCGTCCGACTGCGCCTCGTCATTGGCCCACACGATCACGCCGCACAGCCGCTGCTGCGCGCATTCGCCGGTGCGCACCGCGACGCTGCCGCGGGGATTGAGCCACGTGCCGTAGATGGTCGGCGCGGGTTGCGCCTGCACCGCGCCGGTCAGCAGGGTCATCGCCAGTGCCAGGGCGGCGGCGCGTCGGAAAAGGGGCATGCGGGTCGTCTTCATCGTGAGGGGTAGTAGGGATCGGCGGATGGCCGCGTTATCGCTCAAGCCTGAACTTTCGGTCATCCGCGGTCAGGCGAACGGTGCGATGGCGGCCCACAGCGCCCGGGTGAGTCGCGTCGCATCGTGGTTCAGATAATGGTCGCCGGGCAGGACGACGATGCGCGCATTGCGCTGGCGCAGGAGGGGGCACAGGCTGTCCTCCTCCGTCGCGCCGTGAATGCAGAGCAAAGGCGCCCAGTCGATCCGCGCCGCACTGGGCAGCGCGGGGGCGACGGGTGCGCCGTCCAGCACGCCGCCGGGTGTCGCCTTGAATAGCAGCGTGTCGCCCGGCACGGTCAGGATCACCATCGCCACGCGCGCGCGCAGTGCGGCCGGCAGGTCGGCCACGCCGGCCTGGAGCATGTCCGCGCCCGCCGATTGTCCGATCAGCACGACGCGCCGAACCCCGCCGATCGCCAGCGCGCGGCGGGTGGCGTCGGCGATCAGCGCGGTCGTCTGCGCAGGTGTGCGCCGACTCGCGAAGGCGGTAAGGGTGTTGATCCCCACGACCGGAACGCCATGCGCGGCGAGGCCGTCGATCACCTGCGGCCCCATTCCCATGTTCAGCCCGGTATCGCCCGAAAGGAACACGGCGGCGAGACCCCGTTGCGGGGCGGTGGCGGGGACGATGCGGTACACGGGGCCGCCGAACCAGCCGAGCCAGGCGGTGAACGCCAGCAGCGCGGCGAGGATGAGCGCGACCGTGGCGGCGATCCGCAGCGGCCAGCGAAAGGGTGAACGAGCGCGCATGGGGTCAGGAATTCAGCGCATAGGTGATGACGAAGCAAGCCACCGTGAGCAGCAGCATCGCGGTCATGAAGGTGGCGTCGGCGATCCGCTCCAGCGTGTGGACGCGGCGGTGCTCCAATCGTCGCACCGCGACGTAGGAGGAAAGCGTCGCCACCAGGAACAGCAGCGAATCGATCGCGAGAAGATCGTCGGCGAACCCCGCCTTGCGCCCGATCGCGAGCGTGACGTGGAGCAGTCCGATCCCGGTGAGGCATACCCCGACCATCGCCGCGGCGATCGGACAGATCAGCCGGCAGATCCGCGCGTCGAGCGCCTCACGCGCACGGGACGATGGGGCGAGGCGGCGCTGCATGCGCGCCTTGTGGCGACTGGCGGTTCACCCGCGCCTGACCGGATCATGAGCGATCGGTCATGTTTTCGTCGCCCTCACCCTTCCGCGGCTGCGCCGCTCCCTCCCTCTCCCATGGGAGAGGGAAGGGTGAGGGTGATGATCTCTCAATGCAGCGCGATCTCGTTGCGGCCGACGACCATGTGATGGACCTCGTCCGGGCCGTCGGCGAAGCGCAGGTGGCGCACGTCCTGGTACAGTTCCGCCAGCGGGGTCCATTGCGAGATGCCCGCGGCGCCGTGGATCTGGATCGCCTGATCGATGATCTGGCAGGTCTTTTCCGGCACCATCGCCTTCACCATGCTGACCCAGACGCGCGCCTCGCGGTTGCCGAGCACGTCCATCGCCTTCGCCGCCTTCAGCACCATCAGCCGCATCGCCTCGATCTCGATCCGGGCGCGCGACACGACTTCCATGTTCTTGCCCAGCTTGATGAGCGGCTGGCCGAAGGCGGTGCGCGAATTGCCGCGCTTCACCATCAGGTCGAGCGCGACCTCGGCCTTGCCGATCGTGCGCATGCAATGGTGGATGCGGCCCGGCCCCAAACGGACCTGCGAGATCTCGAAGCCGCGGCCGACGCCCAGCAGCACGTTCTCCTTGGGCACGCGCACGTCGTTGAAGCGGATGTGCATGTGCCCGCCCGGCGCATGGTCCTGTCCGAAGACGAGCATCGGACCGACGATCTCGACGCCCGGGGTGTCGGTAGGGATCAGGATCTGCGACTGCTGCTGCGATACCGGACCGTCCTGCGAGGTGCGGACCATGGTGATGAGCACCTTGCAGCGCGGATCGCCGGCGCCCGAGATGTAGAATTTTTCGCCGTTGATGACCCATTCGTCACCGTCCAGCACCGCGCTGGTGCTGATGTTCTTCGCGTCGGACGAGGCGACGTTCGGCTCCGTCATCGCATAGGCGGAGCGGATCTTGCCCTCCAGCAGCGGCTCCAGCCATTGACGCTTCTGCTCCGGCGTGCCGACGCGCTCCAGCACCTCCATGTTGCCGGTATCGGGCGCGGAGCAGTTGAGCGATTGCGACGCGAGCGGCGACTTGCCCAGCTCCGCGGCGATATAGGCGTAGTCGAGGTTGCTGAGGCCTTCGCCGGTTTCCGCATTGGGGAGGAAGAAATTCCACAGCCCCGCCGCGCGTGCCTTCTGCTTGGCGCCGTCCAGCAGCGCCAGTTGCTCGTCGGTGTAGCTCCAGCGGTCGGGGCGGTTCTCGCCGGCGCGAAAGAATTCCTCCGCCATCGGATCGACCACGTCGCGGATGAACGCCTTCACCGCGTCGAACAGCGGGCGCGCGCCCTCGGACATACGCAGGTCGTTAAGCTCGGGAACGTCGAAGATGTCGCTCACGCGGATGATCCTTTTCCAATATGCCGTCAGCGTAGCGCCGCGCGGGTCATTCGGAAAATGACGAAGGCGCATCATCGTCATGAAGACGGTTCATGACCATGTCCCGAATCAGACCGCGCAGCCACAATATTCCGGGGTCGCTCTCCGCGGCCTCGTGCCACAGCAGCTGGCGCGGACGGGGCGCGACGTGGAAGGGGAGCGGCAGGATCTGGATCGCGGCGGGATCGCCCGCGCTGACGGCGTGGCTGCGCGACAAAGTCAGCAGCATGTCGGTGCCCGCGACGATCCGCCATGCGGTGCCGACATGCTGGCAGCGGATGCGGATGCGGCGCTCCTCGCCTAGCGCGGCGAGCGCCTCGTCCTCGGTGCCACCGCCCGCGGGGCGCGGGGAGGCGATGACGTGGTCGAGCGCGAGATAGGTCGGCAGGTCGATCGTGCCGCGCACCCGCGGATGGTCGCGGCGCGCGATCACGACGAGTTCCTCTGCGGCGAGCGTGTCGTTGCGCAGCCCGGTGCTGTGTGCGCCCGGGATGTCGAGCGCCACGTCCAGCCCGCCGGCCGCGAGCGTGCGCGCCAGTTCGGAGCGGCGGAAGTTGAGGCTGGCGAGCCGGACGTGGGGAGCGGCCTGCGCGATGCGTTGGACGAGCATCGCGAACAGATGCGCCTCCGCGGTGGGGCGCAGCCCGATGCGGAACAGCCGGGTCGAGCTTTCGGGGTCGAAGTGCAGCGCGCTCGCCATCGCGACGTCGATCCCGCGCAGCGCCTGCTGCACCGGCTCCGCCAGCGCGCGCGCCAGGGCGGTGGGGACCAGCGCATTGCCGCTGCGCACGAAGAGCGGGTCGTCGAATTCGCGGCGCAGCCGGTTGAGCGCATGGCTGATCGCGGATTGCGTCAGGTGCAGATGGCGCGCCGCCTGCGTCACGCTGGCGCGGGTATGGATCGCGTCGAACACCGCCAGCAGGTTGAGATCGATACGGGATCTGAGTTTCATGATACGGGTATTACCTGGCCCCTTCCCTTCAGGGGAGGGGTTGGGGTGGGGAACCCACGGGCGCTCGTCTCGGTGAGACACGCCCCACCCCCAGCCCCTCCCCTGAAGGGGAGGGGGAATTCAGTCACGATCCGCCAGCATCTCCGAGATCTTCTGCGCCAGCGCGTCGAGCGCGAAGGGCTTGGTAATCATCGCCATGTTGGTGCCGAGGAAGCCGGAGCGGATCGCCGCATTCTCGGCATAGCCGGTGATGAAGAGGATCGGCAGGTCGGGGCGGTGCAGCCGCGCGATGTCGGCCAGCTGGCGGCCGTTCATCCCCGGCAGTCCGACGTCGGAGATCATCAGGTCGATCGGCTGGTCCGATTGCAGTACCGCGATCGCGGCCTGCGCCTCCTGCGCCTCGATCGCGTCATAGGACAATTCGCCCAGCACGTCGTGGACCAGCAGGCGCACCGCATCGTCGTCCTCGACCAGCAGCACGGTCTGCCCGGCGCCCTGCGGCGCGGCGGGCGCGGGGGCGGCGACGGCGCCGTCGTCAACCGGATTGACCGCGCGCAGGTACAGCGAGACGGTGGTGCCGACGCCGGGCTGGCTGTGGATGCGCGCCTGCCCGCCCGACTGACGCGCGAGGCCATAGACCATCGACAGGCCCAGCCCCGTGCCCTGGCCGATCGGCTTGGTGGTGAAGAAGGGGTCGAACACCTTTTCCAGCACGTCGGGCGCCATGCCGACCCCGGTGTCGCTGACGGCGACGACGACATAATGCCCGGGTTCGATGTCGGGATTCGCGGCAACGTCGCGGTCGGACAAATCGACGGCGCGCGTCTCCACCGTCAATTGCCCGCCATCGGGCATGGCGTCGCGCGCGTTGATCGCCAGATTGAGGATCGCGTTTTCGAGCTGGTTGGCGTCGACCATCGCGCCGGTGACGTCGTCCGACGTACGGATCGCGAGCGCGATATTCTCGTTGACGGTGCGGCGCAGCAGTTCCTCGAGCGAATGGACCAGCGGGTTGATCGCGGTCGGGCGCAGGTCGAGCGACTGGCGCCGCGAGAAAGCGAGCAGCCGCGCGGTCAGCCCCGCGGCACGCTGCGCCGAGGTGGAGGCGGCGTCCATGAAGCGGTCGAGATCGTCCAGCCGCCCGCTGTCGATGCGCCGCCGAATGATGTCGAGCGCGCCGATGATGCCGGTCAGCATATTGTTGAAATCGTGCGCGATGCCGCCGGTCAGCTGGCCGACCGCCTCCATCTTCTGGCTCTGCCGCAGCGCCGCCTCCGCCTTGGTGCGATGGACCATTTCGCGCTCCAGCGCCGCGGTGCGATCATGGACGCGGCCGGCGAGATCCTCCTCGGTCAGCTTGCGGTCGGTGACGTCGATCGCGAAGACGTGGAAGCCGTCCACCGCGCCGGTCGCATCGCGGCGCGGCAGGTAGCGGATCTCAGCGTCGCGGCGCTCCCCGTCGTGGCGCGGCATCGGCAGTTCCATCCGCACCGTCTCGCCCGCCAGCGCGCGCTGCATGTCGTGCTCGCGCAGCAGATAGCCGTCGTCCCCCACCACGTCGCGGACATGGTGCCCGACGATCTCGGCGGGCGACTGGCCGAACCAGTCCTCATAGGCACGGTTGGCGAAGCGGTAGCGCAGGTCGCGGTCGACGAACGAGATCAGCACCGGTAGCGAGTCCGCGATGGTGCGCAGTTCCGCCTCGCTCTGCGCCAGCTGCTGCCGGCTGGTTTCCAGATCGCGCAACCGGTCGCGCAGGACGAACTGGCGCTGGCGCGACCGCATCGTCGAGGCGATCGTGCTGACCAGCGAATCGGCGCCGAGCGGCCGTTCCAGCACGATGGCGTTGCCGGTCAGCGTCGCCGCCATCCGGCGCAGCGCCTCCTGTCCGGCGGACCCGGCGTGCGGGGTGGCCAGCAGGACGAAGGGGATTTCGGACCACTCGGGCTGCGCCGACAGCGCGCGCGCCAGCGCGGCGGGGGAACCGCGCATCGCCTCCTCGCTCAGCAGGACGACGCCGACATGCTCGTCGATCGCCTGCGCGACGGCGTCGAGATCGGGGTAGGGATGCGCGTCATATCCGCGGGCGGACAGCAAGGCGGCGACGCTCTCCGCGTCGCGGCCGAAGGGAGTACAGATCAGGACGCGGTGGCCTTCGCTGGCCGTCCTATGCCCCATGCGGGCGATCTTCCAGCAGCGGCGCGCGGTCGCCGTCGTAGCGCGGCGTGCCGGTCAGCACGCCGGTGAAGCCCGCCAGCGGCTCGCCGATCTGCACACCCTCGGCATCGACGCGAAATTCGCGGATCGTATCCTCGTGCGCGGCGGCGCGGTTCTTGAGGACCGAGATCGCCTTGCGGATACGCCCCTCCGCCTCGAAGAAGCGCAGCAGGACGACGGCGTCGGCGAAGTAGGAGACGTTGAGCGACGTCTGCATCTTGCCCAGCAGCCCCTGTTGAGGCTTGACCAGGAGCGTGACGATGCCCTGCTGATTCAGATAGGACAACAGTTCGTGGAGTTGCAGGATCAGCTGCTGCTCCTGCGGCATCGCCGCGAGATAGCCATAGAGGCTGTCGATCACGATCATCTTCGCGCCGCGTTCCTCCACCTCGCGGCGGACGCGCGCGGCGAACTCGCCCGGCGACATTTCGGCGGGGTCGATCTGCTCGATCTTCAGGCAGCCGGCATCGATATGCGGTTGCAGGTCGAGGTTGAAGGCGCGCGCGCGGGTCAGCAGCGTACCGATACGCTCGTCGAGCTGGTACATGGTCGCCCGCTCGCCGCGCAGGCAGGCGGCGTGGAGATATTGCAGCGCGAGCGTGGTCTTGCCGGTGCCGCTCGGTCCCGTCAGCAGCGTGGAGGTGCCGCGCAGCGGGCCGCCGCCGATCAGCGCGTCGAGCGCGGGCACGCCGCTCGCCACCGCCTCGCCGACGAACGGGGTGTGATGTTCCGCCGCGATCAGGCGCGGATGCACATCGAGCCCCCCGGTGTTGATCGTCAGGTCGTTAAAGCCAGCGATGAAGTCGACGCCGCGCAGCTTCTGCACCTGCAGTCGTCGCCGTGCGGCGCCGAAGTCGAGCGTGAGGCGCTCCAGCGTGACGACGCCGTGGCACAGGCTGTGCAGGTGCGTGTCGCTGCCGTCGCCCGCGGTCATGTCGTCGATCAGCAGGACGGTGATCGCGCGCGTGGCGAAGAATTGCTTCAGCGCCAGCACCTGTCGCCGGTAGCGCAGCGGATCCTGCGCCAGCAGACGCATTTCCGACAGGCTGTCGAACACCACGCGGGTCGGCCGGACGCGATCGACCTCGCCCTCGATCAGGCGGATCGTCTCCCCCAGTTCGGTTTCCCAGGCGTGGAGGATCGACTGTTCGCGCCCACTGCCGAAGATGCCGTCCACCGCCTCCAGTTCGATCACGTCGACGTCGTCGAGCGACCAGCCGTGCGAGGCGGCGACCAGCTCCAGCTCCTCGCGTGTTTCCGACAGCGTGACGTAGAGGACGCGCTCACCGCGCTCGACCCCGTCGCGCAGGAACTGGAGCGCGAGCGTGGTCTTCCCCGATCCGGGCGCGCCCTCGATCAGGTAGAGGCGATCGCGCGGCAATCCCCCGCGCAGGATGCGGTCGAGGCCGGCGACGCCGGTGGACAGGGATTCGGGGGTCGACAGCGGTCCGGGGGGCGGGGAACGGGGAGCGGGCATCGATCGGGGAGCGTCCTAGGCGCGGGGCGCGGAAGGAGTGGGGTGACATAGCCATATCGTGCGAGCATGCGCGCGTGCAACCGCGCGCGCGGCACACATGATCCCGCGCAGAATTTGCAATAAAATGCTTCGGCGCGGGATAATTCGGCATGATCCTGTCGTGCCCGGCGATAGCCTTGCTCCGATCCGTTCAAGGTTGGGAGGGTGGAATGAGGTTTCGTCACGTGGTTCTGTCGGGGGCGGCGGCGGCCGTGGCCATGGCGGCGTCCATGCCGCTCGACGCGCACGCGATCTGGTTCGCGCAGCGTGCCAAGCAGCTGGCCTTCATCTACGGCGTGGGCGCCGACGATCTGGATGCGGTGAAGCGCGTGCCGCTGGTCAATTCGATCACCGGCTACGATGCCGACTGGGCGCCGGTGAAGACGTCGCTGCGGATCGCGGGGCCGATCCCGCTGGTCGACAGCGAGTCACCGGTCGCCGCGGTGGCGGCGGTGATGAACTATGGCATGTGGAGCAAGATGCCCGACGGCCATTTCGTCAACAAGGGCCGCGACGAGGCGCCGGGCTCGACCTTTTCCGAGCGGACGATCAAATATGCCGTCCATCTGACGCAGCCGCTGACCAAGCCGGTGCCGCTGCTGCCGGGCCACTCGCTCCAGCTGGTGCCGGTCGACATCGCCATCCCGCAGCAGATGGGCGCGCCGATGCGCGTGCGCGCGATGTACATGGGCAAGCCGATCGGCGGTGTGACGATCCTGTCCGACTATATCAACGACCCCGATGCGGCGGGCGTGAAGACCGCGGCGGACGGCACGGCGACGATCAAGGTGCGCAACCAGGGTCTGAACGTCCTGATGGCGATCTACGACGGTCCTGCCGACGACAAGACCAAGGTCGACCGTGTCGAGCACAGCGCGTCGCTGTCGTTCGTCCTGCCGCACAAGCCGGAGTGAGCGTCATGACGAAGAAGACGTTGATCCTGGCGGCGATGATCGCTGCCGCTCCCTCCGCGCTGCAGGCGCATGGCGCGCTGAACGCGCGCCACGGCGGGCAGATTCAGGAAGTGAGCGAGACCGGGGTGGAGCTGGTCACCGGAGCGACCGGCGTCGACATCTACCTGACCGACGACGACATGCCGCTGGCGGCATCGGGCTATGGCGGCAAGGTGACGGTCACGGCGGCGAACGGCGCCAGGACCGAGGCGCCGCTGGTCGCCAGGGAGGGCAATCACCTGACCGCGGCGGGGCTGGTCGCGCCGGCGGGGTCGAAGGTGCTGGTGACGCTGTCCGACAATGCGACCGGGATGCGCACCTTCGGGACGTTCGAGGCGAAGTGACCCGCGGCCCGGCCGCGCGCTACGGCGCCGCGGTCGGGTCCAGCGTTCCCAGCGCGGCGACGACGACCATGATCGCCAGCGCGAACGCGGTTTCCACCACCAGCGAGCGCCGCAGCGCGGGGATCGCCGCCGCCCCCTCGCGCATCAGTCGCGGGGTGAGGCGCCAGCGGTTGGATGCCGCGAGCAGCAGCATGCCGCCGAACAGCACCAGCTTCGCGATCAGCAGCTGGCCGTAGAGCGTGGTGGCCAGCGCGGGCAGCGCGGCGAGGCCGGCGATCATCACGGTGTTGATCGCGCCGGTCACGACCAGCGTCGCGACGAAGACCGTGCCGAAGATCGAGAAGCGATGGAGCGCGTAGGTCGAGCGATAGGAGGACACGCGCCAGATCACGCCGCCGGTGAGCGCGAGCAGCGCGCCGAACCAGCCCGCCGCCGCGACCGCGTGCAGCCCGTCGGCGAGGCAGTGAAGCCAGCCCGCGGCACCTTCTCCGGCACCCGCATGGCCGACGCCAGCGAGGGTCGCCGCGGCGCCGGCTCCCGCGAGCGCCAGCGCGGGGGTGCGCGGTACGACCGCGAGCAGCAGTAGGACGATGGCGAGTGCGGCACCCCGCCACGCCAGCACGGTGCCGATCGGCGTGTCGCGCAGTAGGGTCGCGAGCAGCTCGGCGTCAGCGGGGAACAGCGGCGTTCCCGCCATCGCCGCGGCGCTGGCGATCAGCCAGAAGGCGGAGAGCGCCAGTCCGCCCAGCGCCAGCACCGCCAGCGCGATGCGCCGCGGCGGCGTCATCGCCAGGTCCGCCATGCTCCACCAGAACATGGGGAGGCCGGCGAGCGCGGCGAGATCGACGTACAGCGCGAAACGCGCGGCGATGAGGATCGCGTCCATGCCCCGTCTGGCCTCCTGAGGTTACGGCTTACTTGACGGTGAAGCTGTACTGCCCCTCGACCTTGTGCTGGTCGGCGGCGACGACGTGCCACGTCAGGTCGTAGCTGCCGGCGGGCAGCGCGCGCGGCAGCGTGACGGCGAGCGTCTTGCCGTCGCCCTCGACCGCGGTCTTGAAGCCCTTGATCGGCATCGGCGCGTGGTTGGCCATGCCGGGCATCCCGGTCATCACCAGGTCGACGCTGCTCATCGGCGCCAGCAGCTTTTCGGAGAAGGTCAGCGACAGCTTCGTCGGCTTCGCCACGGTCGCGTTGGCGGCGGGGGTGGCGCTCAGCAGCTTGGGATGGGCGAGCGCGGCGCCCGGCAGGACGGCGGCGAGCGCGGCGGCGGCGATGAGGACGTGACGCATGGACATTCTCCTGGTCGACAGGGTGGCAATCCGGGACGATACGCAGCGCGTCGGCATTCCCCTCATCGTGTCCGCGATTTTTCTGCGCGGGGCGAGGGGTGGCGGCGGTCGCGGCGTAATCGCGGTGAGATCGGAGGAACGCGATGGGCGATGTCGAGCAATGGCTGGAGGCGATGCGCGACGCGCCGGCCGACCCGCGACTGGCGGAGATGGAGGCGGCGGTCATGACCGGCGTCTCGGCGCGCCGGGCGGCGGTGAATGCACGGCGCAGCATGATGCTGGCGGCGGCGGTGGCGCTGGGCGTGGGCGTCGTCGGGACCACGGTGCCCGGTACGCCGGCGGCGGCGGCGAGCCCGGCGGTGCTGGGCATGTCGGACTACGCACCGTCGCGGCTGCTGGACCGCTGAGGCCATGACCGCGGGGCGATACGTGCTGGTGGCGATCGTCGCTTTCGCGGCGGCACTGGCGGGGGTGTGGGTCGCGCGGTCGTGGCTGGCGCCGGCCCCGCGCGCCGAGAGCCAGATCCACGCGATCCTGCATCAGAAGCTGACGCTCGACGCCGCGCAGGAGGAGCGTATCCACCTGCTGGAGCAGGGGTTCGCCACGCGCCGCGCGGCGCTGGAGGCGGAGATGCGCGCGGACAATGCGCGGCTGGCGCAGGCGATCGCGCGGGAGCATGGCTATGGCCCGGGCGTCGCCGCCGCGGTCGATCGCTCGCATATGGCGATGGGGCAGCTGCAGAAGGAGACGCTGCGCCACGTCTTCGCGATGCGCGGCGTGCTTCGCCCCGATCAGGCGGCGCAATTCGACGCCGCGGTGGGCAAGGCGCTGACCGATCCGGGCAAGTGAGGGCGTTGCTGCGTCTTCCATGCGGACGATGGTGCTCCGGCGCAGGCCGGAGCTTTGCGTCGTCGAGCGCCGCGGGGGTTGCTTTCCCCAATCCAGGGTTCCGGCCTGCGCCGGAATACGTCACGTGACATGACGGAGGACGACGCCGACCTCGCAGCACGCGCGCTCGCGGGGGAGCAATCTGCCTATTCCGCGCTGATGCGGCGGCATCGCGAGGCGATCTACCGGCTGGCGCGCGCGCATGTCGGGGGGGATGCGGATGCGGCGCTGGACGCGGTGCAGGAGACGTTCGTCGCCGCCTTCGCCGCGCTCCACCGTTACGACTCGGCGCGCCCGTTTCGTGCGTGGCTGTCGCGGATCGCGATCAACAAATGCCGCGATCGCGCGCGGCGCGCCGCGGTGCGGCGGTTCTTCTCCTTCGCACGGCCGCTGGAGGAGGGCGTCGATGCCCCCGATGCGGCGCCCGGCCCGGAGGCCTCCGCGCAATCGGTCCAGGAAGTGCGGCGGATCGAGCGGGCGGTGGCGGCGCTGCCCGATATGCTCAAGGAAGTGCTGCTGCTGCGCACGATCGAGGAATTGTCGCAGGCCGACACCGCGCAGGTGCTGGGTATCAGCGAAAAGGCGGTCGAGACGCGGCTGTACCGCGCGCGCCAGAAACTGACCGCGATGTTGAGGGATGAGGCCGATCCGCGCGTATAGACGCGAACGATCCCCCGGAGTTGCCGTTACCATGCCGATCGACCGTCCCACGGCCATCGACCGCCGCACGCTGATTCGCGGCGCCGCCCGCCTGGCGGGTGGTGCGGCGGTGGCGGGTGCCTTCCCCGCATGGGCGCAGAGCGGGACCGGCGGGCATATGGCGGGGCATGACGCGGGGCGCGGGGCGGGCGGGACGCTGTCGGGGGAGACGATCGCGCTGACAGTCGCCGAGTCGCGCTTCGGCACCGGGGGGCGTTCGGCGCATGCGGTCACGATCAACGGCACCGTGCCCGCGCCGCTAATCCGGCTGCGCGAGGGGCAGAACGTGCGCCTGGCGGTCACCAACCGGCTGACGGAGGATACCTCGATCCACTGGCACGGACTGATCCTGCCGTTCCAGATGGACGGGGTGCCCGGCGTCAGCTTTCCCGGGATTCGGCCGGGCGAGACGTTCACCTACGAATTCCCGATCAGGCAGTCGGGCACCTATTGGTATCACAGCCATTCGGGGATGCAGGAGGCGATGGGGCATTACGGCCCGATCGTGATCGACCCCGCCGGGACCGACCCGGTCCAGGCCGAGCGAGAGCATGTCATCGTGCTGTCGGACTGGAGCCCGGTCCATCCCCACGTCCTGCTCAAGCGGCTGAAGCAGATGGGCGGCTATCACAATTTCCAGAAGCAGACGCTGGCGGGCCTGCTGGCGGGGCGGGACCAGCCGCTGAAGGATCGCCTTGACTGGGGCAAGATGCGGATGGACCCCACCGATATCTCCGACGTGACCGGCTCCACCTACAGCTTCCTGGTCAACGGGCATGGCACGCCGGAGAACTGGACCGGATTGTTCGTGCCGGGCGAGCGCGTGCGGCTGCGGATCGTCAACGCCTCCGCCATGACCAATTTCAACGTCCGGGTCCCGGGGCTCGCGATGACGGTGGTCCAGTGCGACGGGCAGCACGTCCAGCCGGTCGAGACCGACGAATTCCAGATCGGCATCGCGGAGACGTACGACGTGGTCGTCCGCCCGACAGAGGCGCAGGCTTATGCGCTGGTGGCGGAGGCGATCGACCGTTCGGGGCTGGTGCGCGCGACGCTCGCCCCGCGGATGGGGATGGTCGCCGCGATTCCCGCGCTGCGCCACCGCCCGCTGCTGACGATGAAGGACATGGGGATGGACATGTCCGGGATGGACATGGGGCAGGGCGGCGTCATCGACCTGAGCCAGCCCGCCAACGACAGCATGTCGGGTCATTCGATGAAGATGCGCGACACCTCGCTGCTGCCGCCCACGGTGAAGGCGGGGCCTGGCGTCGCGACCGTCTCCGCGATGCCCGCCGACCGCGTCGCGGACAGGCCCACCGGACTGGAGGATGTCGACCACCGCGTCCTGACCTATGCCGAGCTGAAGGCGCTGACGCCGCGGACCGACACGCGGACGCCGACGCGCAAGCTCGACATCCACCTGACCGCGAACATGGAACGCTATATGTGGTCGTTCGACGGCGTGAAGCTGTCGGAGGGCGCGGAGCGGATCCCGTTCCGGCATAACGAGCGCGTGCGCGTGACGCTCATCAACGACACGATGATGCCGCACCCGATCCATATCCACGGCCATTTCTTCGACCTGGTCACGGGTGCGGGGCTGAGCGACCCGCGCAAGCATACCGTCAACGTGCTGCCCGGCGGCAAGGTGAGCTTCGACCTGACCGCGGACGCGATCGGCGACTGGGCGTTCCACTGCCACATGCTGATGCACATGCACACGGGGATGATGCGCGTCGTTACCGTGCGGCACGAGGGAGACGCGGCATGAGCGCGCTCGCCACCATCGCGCTCCTGCTCGCCGCGCCGCAGATGGACCATGCCGCCATGGGTCATGGCACGCCGGCGCCCGCGCCTGCACCGGCGCAGGAGCATGCCGGGCATGACATGGCCGCACCCGCGCAGGGGGAGGAAGCGGAAGTCCCGCAGGGCATTCCGCCGGCGGTGCCGCGCGACTATGCCGCCGACTCCTTCTACGATCCCGCTGCGGTGGCGCGTGCGCGCAAGGGGATGGAGCAGGAGAGCGGGGGGATGATCTTCTCGCGCTGGATGCTCGACCGCGCCGAATACCGCGCCGGCAAGGGGCGCGACGGCTATCATTGGGAGGGCGAGGGCTGGATCGGCGGCGACCTCAATCGCTTCGCGATCAAGACCGAGGGCGAGGGCAGGTTCGGCGAGCGCGCCGAACAGGCCGAGGTGCAGGCGCTCTACTGGCGCGCTCTCGACCCGTGGTTCAACCTGGAGGCCGGCGTGCGTCAGGATCTGCAGCGCGGCGGACGGACCTATGCGGTCGTCGGCGTGGACGGGCTGGCGCCCTATTGGTTCGAAGTGAGCGCGCAGGCATTCCTGTCGGATCGCGGCGACGTGTCGGCGCGGCTGGAGGCGAGCTACGACCAGCGCATCACGCAGCGGCTGATCCTGCAATCGGCGGTCGAGGTGAACCTGTCGGCGCAAGACGTGCCGGACGAGCATGTCGGGGCGGGGCTGACGAATGTCGAGGCCGGGCTGCGGCTGCGCTACGAGATCGCGCGCGAATTCGCGCCGTATGTCGGTATCAACCGGGAGAAGTCGTTCGGGCGGACGGCGCGGTTCCTGCGCGCGGAGGGGGAGGGGGCTGCGGCGACCACCTTCGTGGCGGGGGTGCGGATGTGGTTTTGACACGCGCGTCGTCACCCTCACCCTTCCGGCGCTTCGCGCCTCCCTCCCTCTCCCGCCGGGAGAGGGAAGGGGCCCGTTCGGCGTAGCCGAATGGGAAGGGTGAGGGCCAATTTTAAGACAACGCCTCGAGCAATTCGTCCTTGGTCATTTTCGACCGACCGGGCACGTCGCGCTTCTTCGCTTCGGCGTAAAGCTCCGCCTTGGTGCGGTGATCGCGGTGGCGGGCGGTCTTCTTCGCCACGTCGTCGGGCTGCTTGCTGAACTGCTTGCCCTTCCTCGTATCGGTGCGCTTCTTCCGCGTGGTGCGGCGGTATTCGTCGTCGGACAGCGCGTCGCGTGCCTTCTTCGGCAGGTAGCGTTCGCCGGTCTTGCCGCTCTCCTTGCCCGATTTCGTGCCCCACTCCTCCTCGGTCCACTGGTGGAGCGAATTGTCGTCGTCCTTGCCGCCGACATAGCCGCCGCCGCGCCTCATGTATTCGGCGACCGCCAGCTGCGCCTTGCGCGCGGACCATTGGCCCTTCCGCCCGCCCTTGGCGCCGGCGGTGACCTCTTCCTTGACCTTTTCCCACAAAGCGGGATCGGACTTTTCGGCTGTCTCGGACATGCGGCGGCAACGCGCATGCGCGCCGAACGCCTCACGGCGTGGTGACGAAACTGTCCATCACGCGCTTGCGACCGGCTTGTTCGAAGTCGATCTCCAGCTTGTTGCCCTCGATCTCCGCGATCGTGCCGTAGCCGAACTTCTGATGGAACACGCGCTGGCCGGTCGACAGGTCGCTGCGCCCCTTGTTGCCGAGGCTGACCGCGGAGGCGCGGCTTTCGACCACGCGCGCCGGCTCCTTCGTGAAGGTGCGGCTGGTCCATTCGCCGCCCGGCTTGCTGCCGAGCGTTCCCGCGGCGCGCTGCCATCCGGGGCCGCGCCCGGCACCGCGCGCGACATTGGCGAAGGGGTCGGCGTGTTCGGACCAGTTGGCGCGCCACAGGCTCTCGCCGCCGGACATGCTCGTCTCGCTCTCGATATGCGCGGGCGGCAGCTCGCCGACGAAGCGCGACGGGATCGACGAGGTCCACTGGCCGTAGATGCGGCGGTTGGCGGCGTGGAGGATCGTCGCGCGGCGGCGCGCGCGGGTGATCGCGACATAAGCGAGGCGGCGTTCCTCCTCCAGCGCGCGCGTCCCGCCTTCGTCGATCGCGCGTTGCGACGGGAACAGCCCTTCCTCCCAGCCGACGAGGAACGCGGTGTCGAACTCCAGCCCCTTGGCGGCGTGTATGGTCATGATCGTGACCTTGGGATCCTCGCGCGTGGCCTCATTGTCCATGACGAGGCTGACATGCTCCAGGAACGCGCCCAGGCTTTCGTATTCCTCCATCGCGCGCACAAGCTCGGACAAATTCTCCAGCCGTCCGGCGGCTTCGGCAGACTTCTCCGCCTGCCACATCGCGGTATAGCCGCTCTCGTCCAGGATCTGCCGCGCCAGCTCGGCATGCGGCAGGTCGCGCGCCATGTCGCGCCAGCGCGCGATGTCGCCGACGAAGCGGCCGAGCGACTTGCGCGCCTGAGGGGTGAGCTCGTCGGTGTCGAGGATGCGCGCCGCGGCGATCGACATCGGCATGTTCTGGCCGCGCGCCAGCTGGTGCAGCCGCGCGACCGCCTTGTCGCCCAGGCCGCGCTTGGGCGTGTTAACGATGCGCTCGAAGGCCAGGTCGTCGGCGGGCTGGTTGACGACGCGAAGATAGGCGAGCGCGTCGCGGATCTCGGCGCGTTCGTAGAAGCGGAAGCCGCCGACGATCTTGTACGGCAGGCCGATCGCGATGAAGCGGTCCTCGAACTCGCGGGTCTGGTGCTGCGCGCGGACCAGGATGGCGACATCGTCGAGGCTGGTGCCGTTGCGTTGTGCCGCCTCGATCTCGTCGCCGACGCGGCGTGCCTCCTCCGGGCCGTCC
>CAJYKB010000101.1 GCA_913774925.1 uncultured Sphingomonas sp.
GTGGTGCCGTTGGTACTGGTGTCGACGAGCAGATAGGCGTTGCCGCGAAAGTCGATCTCGAAATGGCGCGACGACACGATCTTTTCGGGGTCCGGCAGCGTCCAGTCGACGGTCGCGGCGCGCCCGACGACCGCACCGCGGCGGTCGAGCGTCAGCGACGGCAGGGCGCCGCCGCCGGATACGTACGGATCCTCCAGCGTCAGGAGCAGCGCCATGGTCAGCTTTCCCCGGCCGCGATGCGATCGCCGGCCGCCAGCGCAGCGGCGAGCGCGGCGGGGGGATCGGGCGTGCCGTACGCCGCCGCCAGGATCGCGCCGGCCGCGGCCGTGGCGCACAGCGCGGGCGCGGGATGGACGGGCTCCAGCTCCTCGGGGGCGATCGATCCGCCGGAAAAGAACAGCGCCACGCCCGCAAAATGCAGCGCGCCCGTCAACCCCGCGCACCGCGCCCATGCGGCGCGGCGCAGCGCATCGTCGGGGGACTGGATCCAGCGCGATATCGCGTCGAGCGCCATCCGCTCGCCCGCGTTCGGCACGACGCACCGCTCGATCGTCTGCAATGCCCAGGCCACCGCCTCCAGCCGCGGCAGCGCCATCGCCAGAAACCGCACGGCGACCGACAGATCCCCCGCCGTGACACGATCCGCCCACCACTCGCGTGGCGGCGCGGCGTGCTGATCGGGGGCGATCGGGACGTCGTCGAGTTCGCCGACGATCTGACCGGCCTCGGTCCATTTGACCCGGGTCCAGCGCGGCGCGGGGGATGCGCTCATGTGTTGATCATCGTCATGCCGCCCTTGAGCGTCAGCATGCCATCGCCCTTGACGTTGGTCATCGTGCCCTTGACGTCGACCTGGAGCCCCGCCTTCAGCAGCGCCTGCAACGCGGCCTTCACGTTGATGGCAGTGGGGTCGATCACGATCGTCGAATCGCCGACCTTCAGCGTGATCTTCGTTCCCGCCTCTACATCGATCGTGGTGCCGGCCTTGATCTTCAGCGCCTGACCGACCTCCAGCGTGTCGTCCCTGGCCACCTTCACCATGCGCGATGCGCCGATCGTGCCCTTCTGGTTGTTCTTCACCTCTTCGGTGTGGTCGTTGCCGACGCGGGTTTCGCGGTCCAGCCCGACGTGATGCGATTCCGAGTGGCGGACGCGCAGGTTCATGTCGCGCTCCGCATGGAGGAAGACCTCCTCCTTGCCGCCCTTGTCCTCGAACCGCAGTTCGTTGACCCCCGGTGCGCCGGTGTCGAGCGCCATCGCCTTGCCCATGTCGCCCGGCGATCCGTAGCGCTTGCTGCGCCACAGGGCGCGGGTCTTGTGCTCGGGCAGGGGGTAGATCGGCATGTGCAGGCTGTTGAAGACGCGCCCGGTGACGATCGGGCGATCGGGATCGCCGTGGAGGAAGTCGACGATGACCTCGTGCCCGACGCGTGGCAGGATCAGGTTGCCCAGGCCACCCGTCTGCGACACGCGGATCCAGCAGGTCGCGCGCTCGCCCGGGGTATCCGCGCGGTCCCAATGGAAACGCACCTTCACCCGGCCGTATTCGTCGGTGTAGATCTCCTCGCCCGGCGGCCCGGTCACGACCGCGGTCTCCGGTCCCGTGACCACCGGTCGCGGCGATCGCAGCGGCGAGCGGAAGACCGCGGTATCCGGGATCGCCTCCAGCGTCACCCGGCTGTCGCCGCCGCCGCCGCCGGAACGATGCGCCTCCGCCGCCACCACATGATGCGTGCGCACCACCAAGTAGCGATGGTTGAACCGGTCGTTCGGATGCTGCGACACGCCGAGCAGCGCGCCCGCCGTGATGCCCAGCGCCTGGCTTTCGCCGGTGTAGAGCACCCGCTTGGCCCGCTCCGCCTCCAGCGCGACGTCGCCCAGCGGCTTGCCGGCAGCCTCCTCGGCATAGCGGCCCGGCCATACGTACACCTCGCCCTCGTCACCCGGATGCGCGGCATCCTGCGTCGCGACCACCTGCAACGGGCGCCCCGCCCTGGTGAAGTTCCAGTCGCGCATGGTGACGCGCGACTGCGCCGTGCTCGCGACCCGCTCGTGCCAGCTGTGGAGGTCGTTCACCGCGGAGGTGCGCGTATTGGCGTTGCTCATCGAACCGCTGAGCGGATTGAATACCAGCGCGCCGGGAGTGCCGGTCTGATGCGCCGACGGCGCCTCGCACAGCACCATCACATGTTCGTCATGGGTGTGGCGGAAGAAGTAATAGATGCCCTCCTCCTCCATCAGCCGCGACAGGAAGGCGAAGTCGCTCTCGCCATATTGCACGCAATACGGCCGCGGCGCGTGGCTGCGCGACAGCCGCCCGTAATCGACCCGGGCGACCCCGCTGGCGTCGAGCACCGCCTTGATGATGTCGACGACGTTGCGGTCCTGATAGATGGCGTAGCGGCGGTTGGCGGCGATCAGTTGCGTCCACGGGCGAAGCGTGAGGCGGTAATGGAAGCCGTCGCCATCCTCGTGCAGATACTCGCCGGCCAGCATGATGCCATGGAAATGGCGTTGCAGCGTGCCGTCCTGCGCCATCGCGATCGCGACGGGCTTGCCCAGATGCGGCAGCAGATCGACTTCCCCGAGCGGTGCGACGACATCGACCAAAGCGGTGAAGGGCATCCCCAGCCCCTCCTGCGCTTCCAGGCGGCGGAGGCGGATCTGCTCGCCGCCGATGTCGATCGCAAGCCGCGTCTGACGTTCCAACCTGTCGCCCCCCGCTGGCGCCGACCCCGGTCATCCCCCCGGTCGTCGACGCGCGTCGCGCGGCGCTGTGCCGAAATCGGGCACCACGCTGCACCATGACTTCCTGTCGATCAACATGGCATCGGGAGCATCACCCATTTGGGTGATGCAGAGGCAGGCGCAAGGTTCCAAGACTTGCCAAAGTATTAAGGCAGGCTTCGAAGGTTGGGACGAAGCCGAGTCGGATTTCAAAAGCTGGATCGGCGGCGCGTCTCGTTCGCGCAACTGTGATCTGTGCTCTGTCATGTGTCAGGGGGTTGGTCATGCGCTTCATCTTGTCGGTCGGCCTTGCGGTGCCGCTGATGCTGCCGGCGGCGGGGGTCGCGGCGCAATCGCGCGCCAGCGAGCAGGAGATCGCGTGCCAGCTGGGTGCCGCCGAATGCGCCACCGCTGCCGTGAAGGGCGATGCGGTGGAGGAGGATGACGGCAGCATGGTGGTGGCCGGCGGCCAGCGGCCGTTCTGCCTGCCCGGCATGGCGTGCGCGCGCGGCCCGGCGGCGGTGCCGGTCCGTCCGGCGCAGCGCGCGGTGGCGATCCCCGGCGCACGCGCGGAACTGTCCGTCGGGCACGCCCGGCCGGTCCACCGTGCGGTGCGGCCCATGGCGCCGACGAGCGCGCCGGGCGCGCGCCGCCCGATCGGCACCGCCGACATGGCGCTGACCTTCGCCAACAATTCGGCGGAGCTGTCGCCGGATGCGCGCGGCCGGATCGCCACGTTCGCGCACGTGCTGAGCAGCGGGTCGCTGAGCGGTGCGTCGTTCCGGATCGACGGTCACACCAATTCGATCGGATCGCGCGAGAGCAACCAGGATCTGTCGCGCCGCCGCGCGCAGGCGGTGGTCGACTATCTCGAAACGCTGGGGGTGGCGAACAGCCGGCTGGAGGCGTCCGGACACGGTTCCGACACGCCGCTGTCGGGAACGCGACCGCAGGATCCGGCGAACCGGCGCGTCGAAATCGTGAAGAAATAAGGGCCGCGACGCCGCGACCGGGGGGTCGTGGCGCGCCGGGAATGTCATGGGGGGTGGCGCGTGGTCGATTGGGCCGGTCTTGTCGAGCCGCTGGAGGGCGATCCGGTCGGGCCGGACCTGTCCTACGATGCGGAGCGCGTTGCGATCGAGGACGCGTTTTCGACATCGGCGAGCGGCGAGCGCGCGGACGACGTCAACTGGCGCGACCTGATCGTCCGGATCCGGGCACAGGCGGAGAAGACCCGCGACCTGTGGCTCGGCATCTACTGGGCGCGGGCGGGCGCCCTGTCGGGATCGCTGGAGGCGGTGGCGGAGGGCGCGCAATTGCTCGCCGGGCTGATCGAGACGCACTGGGACCTGGTCCACCCGCAACTCGACGAGGTCGGCTTCCTAGGACGCAAGAGCGCGTGCGACGGACTGGCGCGGCATGCCGAGTTCATCCAGCCGCTGCGCCGCGTCGCGCTCATCGTGCATCCGCGGCTCGGCTCGTACAGCGCCGCGGACCTGGAACGGTTCGAGCAGGAGGCTGACGCCGCGGAGGGCTACGGCATGTTCCGGGCGGCGCTGGAGCAGCTGGACGACGAGTCGGTCGACGGCGCGATCGACACGCTGGACGTCATCCGCGAGGCGATCCGCCGCGTCGACCGCGTCCTGACCGACCATGCCGGGGAGGACAGCGCGACCGATTTCGCGCCGACCTATCAGGTGCTGGCGCAGATGCGTACGGCGCTGGCGCGGCATTCGCGCACCGCGCAGGCGCCGCACGGCGACGCGGGCGGGGATGCGGAGGGCGACGCGGCGTCGGCAGGCGACCGCGGCGCGGCAGTGACGACAGGGGCGGGCGCCGGCTTCGTCGCGGGGCGGATCGAAACCCGCGACGACGTGCTGCGCGCGCTGGACGCGGTCGCCGACTATTACCGCCGCCGCGAGCCGGGCAGCGCGGTGCCGCTGGCGCTGCGACGCGCGCGCGAATGGGTGCCCAAGAGCTTCATCGAGGTGCTCGCCGACATTGCGCCGGCGAGCATGGACGACGCGCGTCGCGTGCTGATGTCGCAGACCATGATCGCCGAGGCGGAGGGGGAATGACGACCCGCCGCGCCCCCACCACGGAAATTTGAGCAGGAGACGGTCGATGTCGAAGAGCGGACAGCGCTTCATCAAGGAAAATCGCGCGCCGCGCGTGCACATCGAATATGAGGTGGAGACGTTCGGCGCCAAGGAGAAGGTGTCGCTGCCCTTCGTCATGGGGGTGATGAGCGACCTGTCGGGCAAGAGCCATGTCGAGAAGAAGTCGCTCGACAAGCGCGACTTCCTCGACATCGACATGGACAATTTCGAAAGCCGCATGGCGGCGATCGCGCCGCGTGCCGCGTTCCAGGTCGAGAATTCGCTGACCGGCGAGGGACAGATGTCGGTCGACCTCACCTTCGCGAAGATGGACGATTTCTCGCCCGGCGCGATCGCCCGCAAGGTGCCGGCGCTCGCGAAGCTGCTGGAGGCGCGCGAGCAGCTGAACGACCTCATGCTCTACATGGATGGGAAGGACGGCGCGCAGGATCTGCTCGACAAGGTGCTGCGCGACCCGGACCTGCTGAAGGCGCTGGCCGCGGCGCGGCCGGGCGAGGCGCCCGCCGCCCCCGCCGCTTCCGACGAACAGCCCGCTTCCTGATTTCGACCCGCAAGGAGTAGCACGACATGGCACAGCCGATGGCCACCGCCGCGCCCGACGCGCAGGGCGAAGCGATCCAGTACGACGATTTCTCGATGCTCCTGCAAAAGGAGTTCAAGCCCAACGACGATGCCCGCGCGACGCGGATCGAGAATGCGGTGCAGACGCTGGCGCAGCAGGCGCTGTCCGACACCGCGATGATCGGCGACGACGTGTTCGCGACGATGGATGCGATGCGCGCCGCGCTCGACCGCAAATTGTCGGAGCAGGTCAACCTGATCCTGCACCATCCCGACTTCCAGCAGCTGGAATCGGCGTGGCGCGGGCTCAACTACCTCGTCTTCAACACCTCCACGGGCAAGGATCTCAAGATCCGCGTGCTGAACATCGGCAAGGATGAATGCCGCAAGATGTTCAAGCAGTACAAGGACGCGGCCTGGGATCAGAGCCCGCTGTTCAAGAAGATCTACGAATCGGAATTCGGTCAGCTGGGCGGGCAGCCGTACGGCGCGTTCGTCTGCGATTATTACTTCGACCATTCGGCGCCCGATCTGGAGGTACTGAAGGGCTTCGCGAAGATCGGTGCCGCGGCGCATGCGCCGTTCATCAGTGCCGCCGACCCGGGCCTGATGGGGATGGACAGCTGGCAGGAACTGGCGAACCCGCGCGATCTGGGTAAGCTGTTCGACGCGACCGATTATGCCGCGTGGCGCTCGTTCCGGGAAAGCAGCGACAGCCGCTACGTTGCACTGACCATGCCGCGTTTCCTGGGGCGGCCGACCTATGGTGCGAAGTCGGACCCGGTCGACGAATTCGACTTCGAGGAAGATACCGGCGGGACGCACGATCAGCATCTGTGGGTCAATTCGGCCTATGCGATGGCATCGCGCGTTACCGATGCCTTTGCGACCTGGGGCTGGTGCACGCGCATCCGCGGCGTCCAGTCGGGGGGCACGGTCGAAGCGCTGCCGACGGCATGCTTCCCGACCGACGACGGCGGTGTCGACATGAAATGCCCGACCGAGATCGCGATTTCCGACCGGCGCGAGGCGGAATTGTCGAAGTCCGGACTGCTGGCGCTGATCCATCGCAAGAATACCGACCAGGCGACCTTCATCGGCGCGCAGACGGTGCACAGCCCGAAGCAATATGACGATCCCGGCGCCACCGCGAACGCGAACCTGTCGGCGCGATTGCCCTATATCTTCGCCAGCTGCCGCTTCGCGCATTACCTGAAGTGCATGGTCCGCGACTGGGTGGGCGGCAACAAGGAAGCGGCGCAGCTGAACTACGAGCTGAACCGCTGGATCTCGCAATATGTCGATGCGCAGCCGGAGAGTTCGTCCGAGGAAACGAAGGCGCGGCTGCCGTTGAAGGACGCGCAGATCGAGATCATCCCGGACGAGGAAAATCCCGGTTTCTACAAGGGCAAGTTCCTG
Source organism: uncultured Sphingomonas sp. (assembly GCA_913774925.1). Taxonomy (GTDB): domain Bacteria; phylum Pseudomonadota; class Alphaproteobacteria; order Sphingomonadales; family Sphingomonadaceae; genus Sphingomonas. Next base: position 6,828 of record CAJYKB010000101.1, read on the forward strand.
TTCGTGCCGCATTACCAGCTGGAGGGCATGGACGTGTCGCTCTCCATGGTGTCGCGCCTGCCCAAGGCGGCGTGACCCCTATCATCATCATCGATCGTCGAAACAACGCGCACCGTGCGCGGTATCAAGGAGGATTAGATCATGGCCGTTGACATGTTCCTGAAGCTGGATGGCATCAAGGGTGAGTCGACCGATTCCAAGCACAAGGATGAGATCAACATCCACAGCTTCACCTTCGGCGTGCATCAGACCGGCGCCTCCTCCGCCGGCGGCGGGTCGGGCGCGGGCAAGGCGCACTTCGACGACATCCAGATTTCGAAGGCGGCCGACCTCGCCAGCCCGAACCTGATGCTGGCCTGCGCCACCGGGCAGCACATCAAGGAGGCGAAGATCACCGTGCGCAAGGCGGGCGGGCAGCAGGAGGAGTTCTACATCGTCACGCTCAGCGACCTGATCGTGTCCAGCATGCAGAACACGGGCACCGGCAGCGACAATCCGACCGAAATGCTGACGATGAACTATTCGAAGGTGAAGTTCGACTACAAGCCGCAGAAGGCCGACGGTACGCTGGGCGGCGTGTCCACCGCCGGGTACGACATCAAGGCGAACAAGAAGATCTGACGACGCGCGCCCCGCTCCGCTGCGCCACGCATGGTGGCGGCGCGGCGGGGCACCCATTCCTCTGGCTTCGGGAGCGTCGGATCGTGGACGATGCGGATGCGCTGTGGCGCGGTGGCGATATCGATGGCGCGCGCGCGGCGCTGGTGGCGCGGGTGAAGGCGGCACCGGCCGACGTGCCGACGCGGATGTTTCTGTTCCAGCTGATGGCGCTGACCGGCGACTGGGACAAGGCGCGTACGCAGCTGGATACGCTGGCACGGCTGTCGCCCGCCGCGCAGATGCTGGCCGTCGCGTACGGCCAGGCGATCGAGGCGGAGCGGCAGCGCGCCGCGGCGCTGGCCGGGGAGGGAGAGGTGCCCGTTCTGGCACGCGGTGGCGACTGGATCGACGGGCTCGCCGCGGCGATCGGGCTTCGCGCCCGTGGCGACATCGCCGGAGCGTCGGCGCACCGCGACGCGGCGCTGGATAGGGCGCCCGATACGGCGGGGACGCTGAGCGCGATCGGTATCGACGGGGAGGTGGCGTTCGAGTGGATCGCCGACGCCGATCCGTTCTTCGGCCCAGCGCTGGAAGCGATCGTCGGTGGGCGATGGGGGCTGCTGCCGTTCGACGCGATCGAGGTACTGACGAGTGCGGGTGCCAGCGACCTGCGCGACACCGTCTGGTTCCCGGTCGAGGTTCGGCTGCGTGCGGGCGGATCGGTCGCGGCGATGCTGCCCGCGCGCTATCCCGGCAGCCATGCCGCCGCCGATGTGGCGCACCGCATGGGAACGCGCACCGATTGGGACGACGACGGGCGCGGCATCGGGCAGCGTGTGCTGATGACGTCGGGCGGCGAGGAATTCGGGCTGACGGCGCTGCGACGGTTGCACTTCGCGGGCGGGGATGCCTGACGATGCGCTCTCGCCTGACCGCGCCGCTGTTCGACAAGCTGGTGGCGGGCAATGTGCCGGCCGGGCTGGAGATGCACGGCGAGGAGGCGGCGCGCTTCGCAGCGGGCGATCCGGAGCGCTTCTCGGAGCGCAGCCTGCGGGACACGGTCCGCCGCGAGATCGGATGGATCCTGAACACGACGCAACTGGGCGCGCTGGCCGATCTGGACGCGTTGCCGCAGGTGGAGGCGTCGGTCCTGAATTTCGGCGTTCCCGACCTGAGCGGCAAGGCGGTGTCGCACCGCGTCATCCTGGCGCGTGCGCGCGAGGTACGCGCGGCGCTGCGCACGTTCGAGCCGCGGCTGGATCCGCAGACGCTCGCCGTCGATCCCGTCGAGGAGGTGGAGCGCGAGAATGCCGCCACCTTCATCATCCATGCCGACATCCGTAGTGCCGTTCATCCGGTGCCGGTGCGACTGAAGACCGATATCGATGCCGATGGCGGCGCCGTCGCGGTGCGGGAGTAGCGCGCGATGGATCCGCGACTGCTCTCGGCCTATAACGACGAACTGACCTATCTGCGCGAAGCATCGCGCGAGTTCGCCGATGAGCATGAGGCGGTCGCCGGGCGGCTGGGGCTGAACACGCCGGCCGACCCCGATCCCTATGTCGAGCGGCTGCTGGAAGGGGTCGCGTTCCTGGGGGCGCGCGTCCAGCTCAAGCTGCAGGACCAGTTCCCGGACTTCACGAAGGCGCTGCTCCAGACGATCCAGCCGCAATATCTGGCGCCTACCCCGTCCATCTGCATCGCGGCGTTCGAGCCGCACGAGGGCGATCCCGCGCTGATCCAGGGCTGCACGGTGCCGCGGCTGACCGCACTGAGCGCGACCGCGACCGGTCATGGCGACGGCACGGTGACGTTCCGTACCGGGCACGACGTCACGCTGTGGCCGGTGCGGCTGGTGCAGGCGGAATATCTCGCCACCCGCGCCGCGGTCGCCACTTATGCCGCGGCGGCGGGCGTGACGGCGGAGGCGGCCGTCAGGCTGCGGTTCGAGGCGACCGGCGGGGCGACGCTAGCGCAGCTGCCGCTCGACCGGCTGCCGCTGTATCTCGCGGGGGCGGAGGCCGCCCCCGGCGAACTCTACCGCCAGATGATCGGGGACGCCGTCGCGGTCATCGCCCGCGACCCCGCGAAGGCGGACGGGGCAACCGGATGGACGTCGCTGCCGCTGCCCGAGCAGGTCGGGTTCGCCGACGACGAAGCGTTGCTCCCCGCCGATCTGCGCAGCTTTCGCGGCTATCGGCTCCTCACCGAATATTTCGCCTGTCCCGAGCGCTTCCTGTTCGTCGCCCTGCGCGACGTGCAGCGCGCGTTCCGGCGGTGCGAGGGGGCGTGCGACGTCGTCGTCCTGTTCCGCCGCACCGCGCCGGCGCTGACCGGGGCGGTGGCGCCCGCGATGCTGCGCTTGTTCGCGACGCCCGCGATCAACCTGTTCGAGAAGCAGCTGGGCCGGGTCGCGGTGAAGCCGCAGGTGCATGAGCATCATGTCGTCCCCGACCGGACGCGCCCGCTGGATTTCGAAGTATTCCGGCTGCTCGACGTGCGCGCCTATGGCGCCGATAACCGCGACGCGCGCGAAGTCGCGCCGATGTACGCGCTGGGTGCGCAGCTTCACGACTGGCGGGACGCGCTGTTCTACAACGTCCGGCTGACGCAGCGACGGCTGTCGACACGCGAACAGCGCAGTCGCCGGCGGAGCGACTATGCCGGCACGGAAACCTGGCTGAGCCTGAGTGCGCCGGGTGATCCCGGCCGGCTCGACGACGTGCGCGAACTGGCGGTGCGCGCGCTGGTCACCAATCGCGAGCTGCCCGAGCTGCTGACCTTTTCCGGCGAGCATCATCTGGTCGCGGGCGGCGTTCCGGCGCGCGCGATCACGGTGGTGCGCGCGCCGACGCGCCCGCGCCCGCCGATGGGGCTGTCCAACGCCGCATGGCAGGTGATCGCGCATCTGACGCCCAACCACCTGACGCTGGCGCCGGAGGATCATGACGATCCGACCACGCTGCGCGATCACCTGGCGCTGTACGGCCGTACCGACGATCCGGCGGCGCGGCGGCAGGTGAACGGGGTGCTGGGCATCCGGTCGCGTGCGATCACGCGGCGGGTCGGTTGGCTGGAGCGCACGATGGTGGCGCGCGGACGGCAGATCCGGGTGCGGCTGGACGACGGCGCGTTCGACCGCGGGCGGATGTTCCTGTTCGGCGCGGTGCTGGAACGGTTCCTGGCCGAGTTCGCGAGCGTCAACGCCTTCACCGAAACCCATTTCCATTCCGCAGACGAGGGGGAGATCGCCGCATGGCCCGCGCGGATCGGCCGTCGCCCGACGCTCTGACCTTCCTGGCCGAGGCGGCGGTCGCGCCGCATCGGTGGGAGCCGTTCGCGCTGCTGCGCGGGGCGGAGGCCCGTACGCCGGATCGCCCGCGGATCGGGCGATCGCGCCTGCCGTCCGAGGATGTGGTGGAGATCGTGCAGGATCCCGCCCCCGGCTTCGCCCCGGCGGCGGTCGTCGCGATCCGGCCCGCGCCGGCCGGACGCGCGCACCGCGTGGTGGGGCGCTGGCTGGGGCTGCTGGGATCGATGGGGCCGATGCCGCTTCACCTGTCCGAATATGCCGCATGGGAGGCGCGCTACGCGGACACGCGCCCGTTCGGGCGCTTTCTCGACCTGCTGGCGCGGCGGATGCAGCAATTCTTCTACCGCGCCTGGGCCGAGGCGGAGCCGGCGGTGCAGGCGGATCGACCGTCGGACGATCGCTTCGCCACCTATATCGCGCATCTGACCGGGGCGGTGGAGGGGGTGGCGCCCGACGCGGCGTGGGCGGCGCCGGCGCGGATGGGATATGCCGCGCTGTTCGCCTCGCGTCGCAGTGCCAGCGGGATCGAGGATGCGCTGACGCATCTGATCGGCGCGCCCGCGCAGGTGCTGGAGTATCAGCCGCGTTACCGCGAGCTGGAGCCGTGCGACCGGACGCGTCTGGGTCGCGATACCGCGCGCCTGGGGTGGGGGGCGACCATCGGGCATCGCATGCCGACCGCCAGCGATGTCTTTCGCGTCGTCATCCGCGTTTCGGACGCGCGCACGTATCGCGCGCTGCTGCCCGGGGGGGCGCGTTTCCGCATCGTCGCGGAGGCGCTGGACGCCTTCGCCCCGTCGCACCTCGAGTGGGATGTGGCGCTCGACGTCGCGCGCGAGGTGGCGACGCCGGCGCGGCTCGATGGAGCGACGCAGCTGGGCTGGACGAGCTGGATTTCCCCCGAACGCGGGTCGGCGCGGCGACGCGACGCGCACCTGCGCCGCACCTCTTCCTGGAGAATGGCATCATGAGCGAGATCAGCCGGGCGAGCCTGTTCGGCCGCCTGAACACCACCACGCTGAAGGCGGTGGAGACGGCGACCGGCTTCTGCCGGATGCGCGGCAACCCGTATGTCGAACTGGTCCACTGGCTCCATGTGTTGCTGCAGGATTCGGGGAACGACGTGGGCCGGCTGCGCATCGCATTCGGCGTGGACGAGGCGCGGCTGGCGAAGGACGTGCTGACCGCGCTCGACGCGCTGCCGCGCGGTGCCACCGCGGTATCCGACTTCTCGCCGCAGATCGAGGAGGCGGTGGAGAAGGGGTGGCTCTTCGCCTCGCTCCAGTTCGGCGCGGCCAAGGTGCGCAGCGCGCATCTGGTCTATGCGATGCTGAAGACGCCGACGCTGCGCAACGCGCTGTTCGCAGTGTCCGCGGAGTGGCGGAAGGTCAATGCGGACAAGCTGGGCGATGGGTTGGGGACGGTCTGCCATGCCTCCAGCGAGACGACCGAAACCGGCGCGGCGGCCGCACCCCGCGCGATCGGCGGAGAGGAAGCGGGGCCGGGAAGCACCGGCGTCGCGGGCAACGATGCGCTGGAGCGCTTCTCGATCGACCTGACCGCCAGGGCCAAATCGGGCGAGATCGACCGCATCGTCGGGCGCGATGCGGAGATTCGGCAGGTCGTCGATATCCTGCTGCGGCGGCGGCAGAACAATCCTATCCTGGTCGGTGAGGCCGGCGTCGGCAAGACCGCGGTGGTCGAGGGTTTCGCGCGGCGGATCGCCGATGGCGACGTGCCGCCGGCGCTGCGCAACGTGACGCTGCGCGCGCTCGACATCGGGCTGCTCCAGGCGGGCGCGAGCGTGAAGGGCGAGTTCGAGAAGAGGCTGCGCGACGTGATCGATGCGGTGGAGCAATCTGCCGAGCCGATCATCCTGTTCATCGACGAGGCGCATACTTTGGTGGGTGCCGGCGGGCAGGCGGGGACGGGCGATGCCGCCAACCTGCTGAAGCCGGCGCTGGCGCGCGGGCGGCTGCGCACGATCGCGGCCACGACCTATGCCGAATATCGCCAGTATTTCGAAAAGGACCCCGCGCTCACCCGCCGGTTCCAGACGGTCGATGTCGGCGAGCCGGAGACCGACGTCGCGGTATCGATGATCCGCTCGGTCGCGCCGATGATGGAGGCGCATCACGCGGTCGTCGTGCTGGACGAGGCGGTCGATGCCGCGGTCCGACTGTCGCAGCGCTACATCCCGGCGCGGCAGCTACCCGACAAGGCGGTGAGCCTGCTCGACACCGCCTGCGCGCGCGTGGCGGTGTCGCAGCATGCGATCCCCGCGCCGGTCGAGGATCGCCGACGCCGCGTCGAGCTGCTGGAGGTGGAGCGCGAGATCGCGGCGCGCGAGGCCGCCAACCAATATGCGAGCGCCGACCGCATCGCGAAACTGGACGGTGAGATCGCCGCCGCCAGCGATACGCTGGCCGAGGCGGAAGCGAAGTGGGAGGCGGAGAAGGCCGCCTTCGCCGACGTGCGCGCCGCACGCGACGCACTGGTCGCGGCACGCGAGGGCGAGGATACCGGCGCGGCGGGGCAGGCGGAGGCGACGCTGGCGCTCGCCGTCGCGGCGATGCGCGCGGCGGGGGGCGATGCGCCGATGGTGTTCGGCGTGGCCGACGCCGATGCGGTCGCCAGCGTCGTCGGCGACTGGACGGGCATCCCGG